>CBIHNM010000072.1:0-16452 GCA_966211265.1 uncultured Pseudonocardia sp. | reverse complement strand
AGCGGATCCCCTGCGCCCCGCGGTCGGCCATCACCTCCAGGTCGAGGTCCGGCCACAGGCGCCGCCAGAGCGCGGGGTCGGCGAACTCGGCCGCGACACGCTCGGGGGGCACGGCCAGGAACGTCTCGTCCACGACGTCGATCGAAGGCACCCGACCAGCCTGCCCTACGCCCCGAGGTCACGATGTCGCGTCCGACATGCCCGGATCGGTGCCGATCGGGGCCCCGGCGCGGTAGCGTTACCCCCGGTAACCTGCCGACTTCCCGCCTGGAGGTTGATTCCGTGCGTGAGTACTCCGTGCCCGCTGTGGTGTCCGTGGGCGCCGAGGACAACCTCGCCGCCGCGGTCTTCGACAATGCGAGCGCCCATCCCGACGTGACGCTGTTCCGCCGCCGGGACGAGACCGGCGCCTGGTCCGACGTGACCGCCGCCGCGTTCGCGGCCCAGGTCACGGACGTGGCGCGCGGGCTGATCGCGGCCGGCGTGGCGTCCGGTGACCGGGTCGCTCTGCTGTCGCGGACGCGCTTCGAGTGGACCCTGTTCGACTACGCGATCCTCGCCGTCGGCGGGGTCACCGTGCCGATCTACGAGACGTCCTCGGCGGACCAGATCGCCTGGATCCTGTCCGACTCCGGCGCCGTCGGGATCGTGGTCGAGACCGACGAGCACGCGGCATCGGTGGACAAGGTCCGCGACCAGCTCGAGGGCCTGCGCACGATCTGGCAGATCGACGCCTCGGGCGCCTCGCCGGACGCCCCCGGCGCCGTCGAGCAGCTCACCGGCCTGGGCTCGGGCACCGCCGCGGACGAGGTGCACGCCCGCCGGCACGCGGTCCGCGCCGACGACCTGGCCACCCTGATCTACACCTCGGGCACCACCGGGCGCCCGAAGGGCTGCGAGCTGACCCACCGCAACCTGGTCACCGAGTGCCGCACGATCGGCGAGGTCTTCCCGGAGCTGCTCTCCGACTCCGGCTCGGTGTTGCTGTTCCTGCCGCTGGCCCACGTGTTCGGCAAGGCCATCCAGTGCGGCGCGATGATCAACCGCACGGTCATCGGGCACTCCCCGGACGTCAAGACCCTGCTGCCCGACCTCGCCGAGTTCCGCCCGACGTTCCTGCTCGCGGTCCCCCGCGTGTTCGAGAAGGTCTACAACGGAGCCCGCCTCAAGGCCCACGGCGACGGCAAGGGCAAGATCTTCGACGCGGCCGCGGACACCGCCATCGCCTACAGCCGCGCCCTGGACACCGGCGGCGCGAACCTGCTGCTCAAGGCCCGGCACGCACTGTTCGACAAGCTCGTCTACGGCAAGCTGCGCGCCGCCGTCGGCGGCAACGTCGTGGCCGCGGTCTCCGGCAGCGCCCCGCTGGGAGAGCGGCTCGGGCACTTCTTCCGCGGCATCGGCCTCCCGGTGCTCGAGGGCTACGGCCTGACCGAGACCTCCGCCGGGATCACCGTGAACACCCTCGACGCCCAGCGCGTCGGCTCGGTCGGGCGGCCGGTCCCGGGCACCGCGGTCCGGATCGCCGACGACGGCGAGATCATGCTCTCCGGCGACATCGTCTTCCGCGGCTACTGGCACAACGAGAAGGCCACCGGCGAGGCGATCACCGACGGCTGGTTCCACTCCGGCGACATCGGCGAGCTCGACGACGCCGGCTTCCTGAAGATCACCGGCCGGAAGAAGGAGCTGATCGTCACCGCCGGCGGCAAGAACGTCGCCCCGGCCGTGCTCGAGGACCGGCTGCGCGCGCACCCGCTGGTCGGGCAGTGCATCGTCATCGGCGACCAGAAGCCCTTCATCGCGGCGTTGGTGACCATCGACCCGGAGGCCCTGCCGGCCTGGCGCGAGCGCAACGGCAAGACCGCGGGCGAGGCCGGCTCGGCGGCCGACCTGGTCGACGACCCGGAGCTGCGCGGCGAGATCACGGCCGCGGTCGAGGAGGCCAACCAGGCCGTCTCGCGCGCCGAGCAGATCCGCAAGTTCCGGATCCTGCCCGGCGACTTCACCGAGGCCGGGGGCGAGATCACCCCGACGATGAAGGTCAAGCGCACCGTCGTGGTCGACAAGTACGCCGCCGAGATCGAGGCCATCTACGACAACGCGGCGCAGAAGGGCTGACCCGACCGGGCCCGGCCCCGCGCGGGGTCAGGGCCCGGCCGGCACGCCCTGCAGGAACGCGCGCAGGCGGTCGGCCTGGGTGGCGCCGCTCCAGTCCCGCACGATCCGTTCCCGCCCGGCCACGCCCATCCGCCGGGCGCGTTCCGGGTCCCGCAGCAGCGTGACCAGGCGGTCGGCCAGCGCGTCGCGGTCCCGCCCGCCGACGACGAATCCGGTCTCGCCCTCGACGACGGTCTCCGGGGCGCCGCCGGAGTCCCCGGCCACCACCGGCAGCCCGCACGCGGCGGCCTCGAGCAGCACGATGCCCAGGCCCTCCACGTCCAGCCCGCCCCCGCGGGTCCGGCACGGCAGCGCGAACACGTCACCCGTGGCGTGGTGGGCGGCCAGCTCGTCCGGGGCGACCCCGCCGGTGAACACGACGTGCCGGGCGACGCCGTGCTCGCGGGCCAGCCGGGTCAGCCGCTCCCGGTACGGCCCGCCGCCGACCAGCAGCAGGCGGGTACCGGGAACCCGGGCCCGGACCCGGCCCAGCACCGAGATCAGCATGTCCTGGCCCTTGCGCGGGACCAGCCGGGACACGCAGGTGATCACCGGCGCGTCACCGAGACCGTGCCGCTCGCGCAGGCGGGCCCGCGCGTCCGGGTCCGGGGCGAACGCCGCAGTGTCGACACCGGGGGGCAGGTGCTCCAGCGCGGCGTGCGGACCGAACGCGGCGGCGAAGCGGGAACGGGTGTAGCGGGACACGACGGTGACGACGTCGGCGTCGTCCCCGATCCGGCGCAGCGCCTGCCGGGCGCCGGGCAGCATCGACCAGCCCACCTCGTGGCCGTGCGTGCTGGCCACCACGCGCCGGACCCCGGCCCGGCGGCGCAGCACCGGCCCGAGCAGCGCCAGCGGCGCCGCGGCGCCGAACCAGACCGTCGACGCGTCGTGCTCGCGGGCCAGCGCGACGGCCCGGCGGGCCACGTCGGGCACCGGCAGCATCAGCGACGTCGGGTGCCGGTGCACGGGGTGGCGCAGGGCGGCGTCGAACTCGCCCGCGCCGCGCCATGCGGGGGCGTAGACGGCGAGCTCGCCCGGGGGCAGGGCGCCGGCCAGAGCGTGCAGGTAGTTCTGGATGCCCCCGGCGCGCGGCGGGAAGTCGTTGGTCACCAGGAGCGTGCGGGCCACGGCCGGAACGGTAGTGCCCGCACCGCGACCGGCCGGGGGCGGGACGGGCCGGCGGCCACCGCACGCGCCCGTCGGCGGGTCGGGGCGGGGGGCCGCCGTCCGGTCCTCTTGGGGAGCGGACTGTCCGCACTCCTCGCCCGTTCGCTGCGCCGCACGAGTGATGGGTCCACCGGCGGTGCGACTCCTGGTGAGGAGGTGGTGCTGTTCAGGTGAACGAGTGGGGCCACGGTCGGTTACGGATCGGCAACGCACAGATTCGCCGGAGCGCGCGCGGATTCCCCGCCGGACCCTGTCCGAGCTGCGCAGACGCGTTTTTGTCGGTGCCCGCCTCTACCGTCCGCGTCGAACGCACGGGCACCCCGCACAGGGGGGGTGTGGTGGCGCCGGGACGTGACGAGGAGGCGGAAATGATCATCGACTGTGACACCTGCGAGGTCCGCGGGACGGCCTGCGGCGACTGCGTGATCGGCGTGCTGATGGACACCCCGGAGATCGACCGGCCGGTGCCCTACCTGCCGGTGGACCTGCCCGAGCACCGGCCCGGCCCGGTGCGCCTGACCGGACCCACCCGGCTGTCGGAGCCGATGTACCTGGCCGAGCCCGAGCGGCGCGCGCTGGAGGTGCTGGCCGACCAGGGACTGATCCCCCGGCTCCGCCTGGTGCAGCCGGGCCCGCCCGCGCGGCCGTCCACGCCGGGCTACGTGCGGGACGCGGGCTGAACAGCGCCCGCCGGGCGCTGTTCAGCCGTACAGACGCTGCAGCAGCACCGCCGAGGGCACGGTGTGTGCGCCGCGGCGGCGCACCGAGGTGACCACCTCGCGGTCCGACGTGGCGACCAGCAGCGGGCGCCCGCGCGGCTCGGCCGCGACCAGGTCACGCACGACGTCGTCGGCCAGCACCCCGGGATCGCTGAACAACACCCGGACCCCCCGGGTGCCGCGCAGCGGGGCCGCGACCACCGCGGCCCCGTCGAACACGACCGTGACCTCGATCCCGGTCCGGGAGCCCAGGGCACCGAGCTGGCGGACCAGCCGGGTGCGCTGATCGGCCAGCGGCAGGTCCGGGTACCCGGTCTTGCTCACGTTGTAGCCGTCGACGACCAGGTGCACCGCCGGCAGCCCGAGCATCGCGTCGAGGGCGGCGAGGTCGTCCACCGGCGCGCCCCCGGACGCGTCGCCGTGCGCGCCGCTGCGGGTGCCGGCGACCGTGTCGGCCGGGCGCGGCCCGCCCCCGCCCAGGGACAGCTCGCGGCGCAGCCCGGTCACGGCCCCACCGAGGGTGTCGAGCAGCAGCCCGAGCCGCACCTCGTCGCCCTGCCGGGCCTCGCGGGCGGCCTGCCGCGCCGCGGCGACCTCGCGGGCGGCGCGCTCGGCGCGCTGCCGCTCGGAGTCGGCGCGTTCCCGTTCCCGGTCGCGTTCGGCCACGGCCTCGTCGAGCCGCCGGTCCACCCCCGAGCGGAGCTGCGCCACCGTGTGCTCCAGCTCGGCGCAGGTGTCGGTCGCGGTGCGCAGCCGGCTGCCCTGCTCGCTGACCCTGCGGCGCAGCTGCTGGTACTCGCCGTCGCGGTGCTCGGCGGCGGTCCGGGCCTGCTCCCGCGCCTCGGTCAGCTCCCCGCGCAGCCGCTCCAGCTCCGCGGTCAGCTTGTCCACCCGGGACAGCGCCTCGTCCCGTTCGGCGCGCAGCTCACCCAGCTCGCCGTGCCGCTCGGCCGCGGCCACCAGCTCCGGTGTCGACGGGTGGCCGGTCAGCAGCGCCGCCGCGGCCGCGTTCAGCCGGTCGTCGGCCCCGGTCTCGAGCTCGCCCGGCCGGTGTTCGGACCACCAGGCGAGCACGGCCGTGCGGAACGGCGCGCTGCTCTCCAGCTCGGCCGCGAGCACCGGGCCGGCCAGGCGCGCCCGCTTGGCCGGGGTGAACCGGGCGAACCGGCGCAGCGGCTGCGGGACCTCGGCGGCGGGCATCCCGCCGACGGCGGTGGCCGCGACCTCGGCCAGCCGCCCGCGCAGCGGGTCGGGCAGGCGCGACCAGAGGTCCTCGGCCGGGGGTGCGGGCTCGGTGACGCCGTCCTCGGCCGCCCCGGCGGGCGGCGCCCCGGTGGGCGCGGGTACCTCGTCGTCGGACGGAGCGGCGGGACCGGGGTCCGCCGTGCGCCTGTCGTCGGGGTACATCGGACCAGGCTATCCGCCGTGTGCCGCACCGGCCATCGGTCGGGCCCCGCGCCGCGGACGGACCGAGACTGTCGGTGCCCGCCCCTACCGTCGGCGACCGTGCCCGCAGGACCGCCCCTCGACCGACAGCTCTCCTTCGACGAGCTCGGCACGCCGCTGCGGGAGGTGACCTTCGTCGTGCTGGACCTGGAGACCACCGGCGGCAGCGCCCGCCGGGATGCGATCACCGAGGTGGGCGCCGTGAAGGTCCGCGGCGGGCAACGGGTCGGGGAGCTCGGCACGCTCGTCGACCCGGGGACCTCGATCCCGGCCGGCATCGCCCGGCTGACCGGGATCACCACGGCGATGGTCGGCGGTGCCCCGCCGCTGCCGGCCGTGCTCCCCTCGGTGCTGGAGTTCCTGTCCGGCGCGGTCCTGGTCGCGCACAACGCACCGTTCGACGCCGGGTTCCTGCGCGCGGCCTGCGAGCGGCTCGACCGGCCCTGGCCCCGGCCACCGGTGCTGTGCACGGCCCGGCTGGCCCGCGCGGTGCTGCCCCGCTCCGAGTGCCCCAGCGTCCGGCTCGGCGCCCTGGCCGCCCACTTCGGCTGCGCGACCGAGCCGAACCACCGCGCGCTGACCGACGCGCGCGCGACCGTCGAGGTGCTGCACCACCTGCTGGAGCGGATCGGGAACCTGGGCGTGCAGTCCCTGGAGGAGCTGCTCTCCCTCGCCCGCACCGCGTCGGCACACCGCCCGACCCAGCGCCAGCGCCAGCAACGCCACCTGGCCCGGGACGTGCCGTCGGCGCCGGGGGTCTACCTGTTCCGTGGCACCGGCGACGAGGTGCTCTACGTGGGCACCAGCGGCGACCTGCACCGCCGGGTGCGCAGCTACTTCACCGCCGGGGAGCGTCGGCGGCGGATCCGGGACATGGTCGCCCAGGCCCGGCGGGTGGACACCGTGGTCTGCGCGCACGCGCTCGAGGCGGGCGTGCGGGAGCTGCGGCTGATCGCCGCGCACCGGCCCCGGTACAACCGCCGTTCGCGCAACCCGGGCCGTGTCTGGTGGGTGGCCCCGACGGCCGAGGCGTTCCCCCGGCTCTCGGTGGTGGCCACCCCGCGCGACGGGGCACTGGGCCCGTTCGGCTCGCAACGCGTCGCGGCCGACGCGGTGGACGTGCTGCTCGACGCCGTCCCGCTGCGCCGCTGCGCGCAGCGGATCCCGGCCCGCAACCCGGCCGCGTCGCCGTGCGCGCTGCACGAGCTGGGTCACTGCGGGGCGCCGTGCGCCGGGCACCAGCGGATCGACGAGTACGCCCCCGCGGTGCACGCCTGGCACGACCTGGTCTCCGGAACCGACGACACCGCGCTGCAGGTCCTCGCCGGCACCGTCGCCGACCGGTCGGCCGACGAGCGCTACGAGAGCGCGGCCCGGGCGCGGGACCGGTTGGCCGGGCTGGTCGGTGGCCTGGACCGGGCGCAGACCCTGGCCGCGTTCGCCGCGCTGGAGGAGGTCGTCGGCGCCCGGCCGGACGGGCGCGGCGGCTGGGAGCTGGCCGTGCTGCGGTACGGGCGCCTGGCCGCAGCCGGGACCGCGCCGCGCGGGGTCCGCCCGATGCCGGTGGTGGAGTCGCGGGGGGGCGGCGGCCCGGCCCGGGGCCCCCCGCCGGGGCCGGGGCGGGGGGCGCCGCCGGGGGCGGGGCGCCGGCCCCCCGCGGGCCCCGCGCCGCGGGGGGCCCCCCCGTGGCGGGGGGTGGGGGCGCGGCCCGCCGGCGCCCGGACCGTGCTCCCCGGGCCGGGCCCGTGGCGCGGCGCACCGCCGGAGGAGGTGCGGCTGATCCACCGCTGGCTCACCACCGGGGGCACCCGGCTGGTCCGCTGCGACCCGCCGTGGTCGGAGCCGGCCCGCGGAGCCGGGAGCTGGCGGGAGTGGGCGGAGCGGGCCCGCACGGCCGCCGGGTCGGAGCGGGCGCCGGCACCGTCGGAACGCTCGCTCGGGGCGACCCGGTGACGGGCTCCGGGCCCGCCGGCACCGACGTCGCGCTCGCACGTGGGCGCGGCACCCGCACGCCCGGAGCCCCGCCACGGCCCGGTCGCGGTGTGTCGCGGGCACGGCTGGGCTAGCCTCGCGCGGGTCGAACGCGTGCGCGCCGGACCGGGTCGGACCGGTTCCGGTGGGCCCGCATCCAGCCGAGGGAGAACCGCCGAACCATGATCACCGCGATCGTCCTGGTGCACACCGCCGTCGACCGGATCCCGGAGACCGCGCAGGCGATCGCCGACCTGGACGGCGTCACCGAGGTCTACTCCTGCGCCGGCGACGTGGACCTGGTCGCGATCGTCAAGGTCCGCGAGCACGAGCAGCTCGCCGAGGTCATCGCCGGGCGGCTGAGCCGGGTCGAGGGCGTGCAGATCACCGACACCCACATCGCGTTCCGCTCGTACTCGCGCGCCGACACCGACGCGGCGTTCTCGATCGGCCTCGACTGAGTCGCCCCACCCTCCACAACGCGAAGGGTGAGGGGGTGGCTCAGCCGGCGGCCAGGCGGGTCGAGAGCTCGGCCCACCGGGCCAGCAGCTCCGCCGCCGCGCCGGAGTCCACGGCCTCGGCCGCGCGCCCCATCCCCGCCGCCACCGACGCCGTCAGATCCGGCCCCGGGCGGTCGTAGGCCGCGAGCGCGCCGGCCGCGTTGAGCAGCACCGCGTCGCGCACCGGGCCGGGCTTGCCGCCGACGAGCTCGCGCACCACCTCGGCGTTGACGGCCGGGCTCCCGCCGCGCAGGTCGGCCGGGGTGGCGACGGCCACGCCCAGCGCGGACGGGTCCAGCGTCTCCTCCCGGACCGTGCCGCCCTCGGCCACCCAGACGGTGCTGGTGGTGGTCGTGGTCAGCTCGTCGAGCCCGTCGTCGCCGCGCACGACGAGCACGGACATGCCGTGCGAGGCGAACACCTGCGCCATCGTCGGCGCCATCGCCCGGTCCGCGCAGCCGACCAGCCCGGCCGCCGGCTGCGCCGGGTTGATCAGCGGTCCGAGCACGTTCATCGCGGTCGGGACGCCGAGCTCGCGACGCACCCCGCCCACGTAGCGCATCGCCGGGTGGAACGCCGGCGCGAAGCAGAACCCGATCCCGATCTCGCGCACGCACCGGGCCACCGCCTCGGGGCTGAGCTCGATCGCGACGCCGAGCGCCTCCAGCACGTCCGCCGTCCCGGCCTGCGACGAGGCCGCCCGGTTGCCGTGCTTGACCACCGGCGCCCCCGCCGCGGCGGTGACCAGCGCGGCCATCGTGGAGATGTTGACGGTGTGTGCCTGGTCACCCCCGGTGCCGACGACATCCACCGCGCGGCCCGGGATCTCCACCCGCCGGGCGTGCGCGAGCATCGCCTCGGACAGGCCCTGGATCTCCTCGGAGGTCTCCCCCTTGGAGCGCAGCGCCACCAGGAACGCCGCCAGCTGGGCCGGGGTGGCCTCGGCCGAGAGCACCTGGTCCATCACCCAGTTGGTCTGGGCGGCGCCGACGTCGCGCCCGGCGATCAGATGGCCCAGGATCGAGGGCCAGGTGAAATCCGGCACACCGGTGGAAGCGCTCACCGGCGGGATCAGCCGCGCACGACGGCGCGGGACCGGGCCTCGCGCAGCACCTGGGCGACCACCTCGGCGGTCTCGAGCGGGTCGAGCGGGTGCACCAGCACCGCGTCGGCCTGCGACCAGGTGCCGAGCCAGCGGTCGTCGCGGCGGCGCACGGTCAGGATCATCGGCGGGCAGTCCTTCACGATCTCGTGCCGGAGCTGGCGGGCCAGCCCCATCCCGCCCGTGGGCTGGGCCTCCCCGTCGAGGATCGCGAGGTCGACCTCACCGGCGTCGCACGCGGCCAGCACCTCGGCCACTCCGCCCACCTCGAGGAACGTCACACGCCCGACGTCCGGCGCCGGGCGCCGCCCGACCGCGTTGACGATGCCCTCGCGCACCTCGGGACGGTGGCTGTAGACCAGCACCGTCGACGTCCGCGTCGATCGCGGGCCCTCTGGGCCGCCGCTGACCTGTTCCATCGCTCCGCTCGCCACGCGCGGGATACTAGTACCACCGACCGTGAGCCGATCGTGACGTGGTCGAGGGGTATCCCGACAGGCTGTAGAAGTTCGCGTGGGGTCATAATGCCCCGGTGACGACAGCGGCACCGAACATCAGCGCGCGGATCCATTCGCTGAACCGACCCAACCTGGTCAGCATCGGCACGATCGTCTGGCTCTCGAGCGAGCTGATGTTCTTCGCCGGGCTGTTCGCGATGTACTTCACCGCGCGAGCCCAGAACCCTCCCGGCGAGACGTGGCCCCCGGCACCGTTCGAGCTCGACGTGCCCTACGCCCTGGTGGTGACGATCGTCCTCGTGGCGTCCTCGTTCACCTGCCAGTTCGGCGTGTTCGCCGCCGAGCGCGGCGACGTGTTCGGGCTCCGGCGCTGGTACGTGCTGACGCTGGCCATGGGCACGTTCTTCGTGCTCGGGCAGGCGAACGAGTACCGCACGCTGGTCGAGGAGGGACTGACCATCCCCTCGGGCGCCTACGGCACCGTGTTCTACCTGGCCACCGGGTTCCACGGGCTGCACGTCATCGGCGGTCTACTGGCCTTCATCTACCTCCTCATCCGCACCAAGCTGAGCAAGTTCACCCCGGCCCAGGCCACCGCGGCGATCGTCGTGTCCTACTACTGGCACTTCGTCGACGTCGTCTGGATCGGGCTGTTCGCCGTCATCTACTTCATCCGGTAGCTGACGCGCCCCCGATCCCGTCCGGCCCGGACAGACCGCCACGACCCGTGAAGGTTGGAAGACCCCCGCGATGACCGAGAGTCCTCAGAGTCCCGAGAGCCCGCACGGCTCCGACCCCACAGCGACCACCGCTGCTGCCGGCAAGGGCCGGACCAGACCGCACGGCAAGATGCGGCGCCGGATGGCGGGCGTGCTCGCCCTCGGGGTCGCCCTGCTCGCGGTCGGCGGCGCCTACGCCGCGTTCGCACCGCAGCCCCAGGTCGCGAACGCCCAGCCCGACGCCGCGCTGGTGGCCAAGGGCCAGGAGCTCTACAACAACACCTGCATCACCTGCCACGGCTCGAACCTGCAGGGCGTCACCGACCGCGGCCCGAGCCTGATCGGCGTCGGCGACGCGGCGGTGTACTTCCAGGTCTCCTCCGGCCGGATGCCGATGGCCCGCCAGGAGGCGCAGGCCATGCGGAAGAACCCGGTACCCGAGTTCGACCCGGACACCCCCGAGGGGCGGGCGAACCTCGAGGCGCTGGGGGCCTACATCCAGGCCAACGGCGGCGGCCCGCAGACCCCGGCGGTGGCCGGTGAGGCGCTGCGCGGCGAGGACCCGGCACGCGGCGGCCAGCTGTTCCGGCTGAACTGCGCGTCCTGCCACAACTTCACCGGTGTCGGCGGCGCCCTCTCGTCGGGCAAGTACGCGCCCGAGCTGGCCCCGGCCAGCGAGGAGCAGATCTACACCGCGATGCTCACCGGCCCGCAGAACATGCCGCGCTTCTCCGACCAGCAGCTCACGCCGGAGGAGAAGAAGGACATCATCGCCTACGTCAAGTCGGTCGCCGACGGGGGCAACAACGTCGGCGGGTACGCCGCCGGAGGAATCGGGCCGACGTCCGAGGGCATCCTCGTGTTCATCGTCGGCATGGCGGGCCTGATCGGGTTCGCGATGTGGTTGGGAGCGAAGAGTTGAGCACCACGGAGTCGCCGGGGGGCCGACGCCCCACCACCGAAGAGCTCGACCAGATGACCCCCGAGCAGCTGGCCCGCCTGGCCGGTGAGCTCGACGAGGTCGAGGTCGTCCACAACGCGCCCAAGTTCCCGATCCCGGGAACCCGCGCCGAGAAGCGTGCCGAGCGCTCGGTGGCGCTGTGGTTCGCGATCTCGGCGATCTCGGGCCTCGCCTTCATCGCGGGCTTCCTGTTCTGGCCGCACGAGTACGTGGCCCCGGACGAGCCCGGGTACCTCGAGTACTCGCTCTACACCCCGGTCATCGGCTTCACCTTCGGCATGGCCGTGCTCGCACTGGGCATCGCGGTCATCCAGTACGTGAAGAAGCTGTTCCCGGACGAGGTCTCGGTCCAGCAGCGCCACGACGGCGCCTCCGACGAGGTCGACCGCCGTACCGTGATCGCCCAGCTGGCCGCGGCCGGCCAGTCGACCACGATCGGGCGTCGCAAGCTCATCCAGCGCACCGCCGGTGCCGCGGCCGGCATCTTCGGCCTCGGCCTGGGGATCGCGGCGGTGGGCCCGCTGGTCCGCAACCCGTGGAAGGGCGGCGAGGACGCGGCCCTGTGGCACACCGGCTGGCGCCCCGAGGGCAACGAGACGGTCTACCTGCGCACCGACACCGGCGTCCTGTCCGAGATCGCCCGGATCCGGCCCGAGGACATGGAGCCGGGCTCGATGCAGACCGTGTTCCCGTTCCGCGAGGCGGAGCGGGGCAACGAGGAGGAGCTGCTCGCCGCGCAGCGCGCCTCCGACGCCCCGGTCATGCTGATCCGCCTCCGTCCCGGCACCGAGGTGGTCAAGCGGCCCGGCCAGGAGAACTTCAACTACGGCGACTACTACGCCTACTCCAAGGTCTGCACCCACCTGGGGTGCCCGACCTCGCTGTACCAGGCGCAGGACAACCGGATCCTCTGCCCGTGCCACCAGTCGCAGTTCCTGGCCACCGAGAACGCGGCCCCGGTGTTCGGGCCCGCTGCCCGCCCACTGCCCCAGCTGCCGATCACGGTGGACGCGCAGGGCTACTTCGTGGCACGCAGCGACTTCATCGAGCCGGTCGGCCCCGGCTTCTGGGAGCGGAAGAAGACGACATGAGCGCGATCACGACACCGACGACGTCCTCCGGCGGTCCGGCGGCCAAGGCGGCCGAGGGCCTGGACCAGCTCGACCAGCGTTACCACCCGGCCGCGGGCATGCGGAAGCAGTTCAACAAGGTCTTCCCGACGCACTGGTCGTTCATGCTCGGGGAGGTCGCGCTCTACAGCTTCATCATCATCCTGCTGTCGGGCACCTACCTGGCGCTGTTCTTCGACCCCTCGATGGCCGAGGTCGTCTACGACGGCCCGTTCGACAACCTGCGCGGCGTGCACATGTCGCGCGCCTACGAGTCGACCCTGGAGATCTCGCTCGAGGTGCGCGGCGGCCTGTTCGTCCGCCAGGTGCACCACTGGGCGGCGCTGCTGTTCCTCGCCTCGATGGTCGTGCACATGTTCCGGGTCTACTTCACCGGCGCGTTCCGCAAGCCGCGTGAGGCGAACTGGGTCATCGGCATCCTGCTGATCTTCCTGGGCACGTTCGAGGGCTTCTCGGGCTACTCGCTGCCCGACGACCTGCTCTCCGGCGTCGGCCTGCGGATCGCCTCGGGTATCACGCTGACCGTCCCGGTGATGGGCAGCTGGGTGCACTGGGCGCTGTTCGGCGGCGAGTTCCCCGGCACCGAGATCATCCCGCGGCTCTACATCATCCACGTGCTGGTGCTGCCCGGGATCAGCCTCGCACTGATCGCGGCCCACCTGGGCCTGGTCTGGTACCAGAAGCACACCCAGTTCCCCGGCCCCGGCCGGACCGAGAACAACGTGGTCGGCGTCCGGATCCTGCCGGTGTTCGCGGCCAAGGGCGGCGCGTTCTTCGCCGTCACCGCCGGTGTCACGGCGATGATGGCGGGCCTGTTCCAGATCAACGCGATCTGGAACCTCGGTCCCTACGACGCCTCGCACATCTCGGCCGGCTCGCAGCCGGACTGGTACATGCTCTTCTCCGAGGGCATGGCGCGGATCTTCCCGCCGTGGGAGTTCTACCTGTTCGGCGAGTACACGATCCCCTCGGCGTTCATCCCGACCGCGGCGTTCCTGCCGGTGCTGTTCGTGATCGCGGGCATGTACCCGGCGATCGAGCGCCGGTTCACCAAGGACGACGCGTTGCACAACCTGCTGCAGCGTCCCCGGGACGTGCCGGTCCGGACCTCGCTCGGGGCCATGGGCATCACCACCTACACCTGGCTGGTGATGTGCGGGATCAACGACTGGGTCGCGTACTTCTTCCACATCTCGCTCAACGCGACCACCTGGGCCGGCCGGATCGGCCTGCTGGTGCTGCCCCCGCTGGCCTACTGGATCACCTACCGCTGGTGCCTGGGGCTGCAGCGCTCCGACCGCGCGGTGCTCGAGCACGGCATCGAGACCGGCATCATCCGCCGGCTGCCGCACGGCGAGTTCATCGAGGTGCACCAGCCCCTGGGCGGCGTGGACTCGCACGGGCACGCCATCCCGCTGGAGTACCAGGGCACTTCGGTGCCCAAGCGGATGAACCAGCTCGGCTCGGCCGGTGCCCCGGTCACCGGGTCGCTGCTCACGCCGGACCCGACCGACGAGACCGTCGCGCTCGAGCGGGCCCGTCACGAGGCGCACGAGCAGGAGCTCGCCGCCCGCGCCGAGCGCCGCGAGCTGGCCGGGCGCCCGGACGCCGGCCGCCCGCAGGAGCCCACCGAGTAGGCACCGCAGGTACGCGAGAGGAGCCCCGCCGGGCACGATCCGGCGGGGCTCCTCTCGTTCCGGGACCGCACCACCGGCCCGTGTGGCGTGCACCGCAACGCCTTGCTACGATCAACGGCATGCGCACCGTCGAGCACACCCTTGCTCCGCGCGCCGAGGTAGTAACCTCGCGCGTCGGCTGATCCAGGCCACCGACGCGCTCGACGCCGCCACCCGGCGTCCACATCTGATCGAGACCTGGCTCGCGTTCATCGCATCTCTCGCGCAACGCACGGAGCCACCTTCATGAGCATCACCGCCGATCGGCCGATCACGTTCTCCCCCGACCTCGCCGACATCGCGACCCGCATGCCGCGCCGGCACACGGTCGTCACCCGCGACGGCATGGACGGCGTCATGGCCGTCGCCACGGCGCTGCAGGCCTGCGGGCGCACGCTGAGCGAGTTCTCCGTCGACGTCCGGGACGGCGTCGCCTACAGCTCGGTCACCTGCACCATGTCGATGACGCCCGCCGAGTGCGACGCGTTCGGCGAGCGGATGCTCGACATGGCCTGCGTCATCGCGGTCGACCCGTACTGAGGGCCACCTTCAGCATCGCCTCGCGCTCGGCGAGCTTGACCCGGGCGGTACCGCCGCGTTCGGTGCCGAGCCGGATCTCCTCGGCGTCCACACGCAGCCAGGACTCCCAGTCCACCGGTTCGATCCCGTACTCGCGCAGACGGTCCAGGACGCTGTCGCGGTCGGGATGCGCCGGCGCGGCCAGGCCCGGCAGGTCGGCCAGCACCGAGGCCGCGGTCTCGGCCCCGTCGCCCTTGTTGGTGCCGATCACCCCGGTCGGGCCGCGCTTGATCCAGCCGGCCACGTAGCTGCCGGACACCGGCTGCTCGCCCCGCATCACCCGCCCCCGGTCGTGCGGGACGGTCCCGGACGCGGAGTCGAACGGCAGCCCGGCGATCGGCTCCCCGACGTAGCCGATCGCCCGCACGACCAGGCCGGCGTCGAGCACGTCGCGCCGGTCGGTCGCGCTGACCTTCTCCCCGTCGAGCCGGTTGTGCACCAGCTCGATCCCGCTCGCCGCCCCGCCGTCGCCGAGCACCTGTGCCGGGGAACGCAGGAAGTGCAGGTGGATCCGGCGGCGCCCACCGGCCCCGGGCGGGTTCGCGACCCACTCGGTGAGCATCTCCAGGTTCTGGCGCATCCGGCGCTCGGCCGGCTCCTCGACGCCCGCCGCGAGCACGCCGTCGTCGTGCACCCGCACCTCGACGTCGTCGAGCTTCCCGATCTGGCGCAGCTCGGCCGGGGTGAACTTGACGTGCTGCGGGCCGCGCCGGACCACCACGTGCACGTCGGTGATCGCGCTCGCACGCAGGGTGTCCACCACGTCGTCGTGGGCGTCGGTGCCGGCCAGGTCCTGCGCCGGGCGGGCCAGCACCCGGGCCACGTCGAGGGCGACGTTGCCGGCCCCGACCACGACCGCACCGGGGTGCGACAGGTCCGGGGCGAGCCCGGTGAAGTCCGGGTGCCCGCAGTACCAGCTGACGAAGGCCCCGGACCCGAAGTTGCCGGCCATGTCCTCGCCGGGGACACCGAGCTCGCGGTCCACGGAGCTGCCCGAGGCGTGGACGACGGCGTGGTAGTGCTCGCGCAGCACCTCCTCCGGGATCCCGTCCGCACCGACCCGCACGTTGCCCAGGAACCGCACGCGGTCCGCGTCGTCGAACGTGGTGACCAGCGCGCGGATCACCGACTTCATCTTCAGATGGTCCGGGGCCACGCCGTAACGGACCAGCCCGTACGGGGCCGGCAGCCGGTCGATCACGTCGACCGTGAGCGCCGGGTCCTCCTTGATCAGGGCCTCCGCGGTGTAGAGGCCGGACGGGCCGGCTCCGATCACCGCGATCCGGGGTGCCTGCGACATCGTCGTCCCTTCACCGGGCGCCGGTGGTGGTGGGTGGCGCCCTGGTGGTGACGACGCTAACACCGACGATCAGGCCCAGATCCCGTTACCGGTGATCCGCACGGCCGCGCGTCCGTCGGGCAGGAGCAGCTCGGTGCGCAGCGTCCAGAACCGCCGCCCCTCGCGCACCTGCTCGGTGCGGGCCCGCAGCGCCACGTCCACCCGGGCCGGTCGCAGGTAGTCGACGGTGATCGACAGTGGGCGGGCCCGGCCACCGCGGCGGTCCAGGAACAGGCTCTGCGCGCTCTGCCCGAGGCCGGCCAGCACCGCGCCGTGGGTGGTGCCGTTGAGGTTGGTCGCGGACGGTCCGGGGGTGAACACCACGTCCGGCTCCGCGCCCTCGCCCGGTTCGGTCACCAGGTGTCGCGGGCGCAGGCGGTCCGGGTCGAACGGGAGCACGTGCGCGCGTGACACCTTCGTGATGTTGTAGAGGCTCTCGCACGCAAAGTAGCGGACCTTGTGGTCGGGGTCGCTGAAGCTCCCGATCACGGGCGGGGCGATCTCGGGGATGTAGGCGCTCAC
>CBIHNM010000071.1:0-16582 GCA_966211265.1 uncultured Pseudonocardia sp. | reverse complement strand
AGCGGGGGCCGCGCGCGCCCGGCCGCGATGATGGGCCGATGAGCGCGGACCCCCGGGCGGTCGTGGAGCGGCTGCGGGCGGCCGGATGCGTGTTCGCCGAGGACGAGGCCGACCTGCTGCTCGACGCGGCGTCCGGGCCGTCCGACCTGGACCGGCTGGTGGCGCGGCGGGTCGACGGGCTGCCGCTGGAGCACCTGCTGGGATGGGCGGAGTTCGCCGGGCTGCGGATCTCGGTGACCCCGGGGGTGTTCGTACCGCGCCGGCGCAGCGAGGCGCTGGTGCACGAGGCGGTGGCGTTGCTCGACGTGGCCGCGGCCACCGCGTCGGTGCCCGGCCCGCTCGTCGTGGTCGATCTCTGCTGCGGGGCCGGCGCGATCGGTGCGGCGCTGGCCGCGCAGTTCCGGCCGACCGGTTCCGGAGGCGTCGCGATCGAGCTGCACGCCGCCGAGATCGACCCGGCCGCGGTCGCCTGCGCCCGGCGCAACCTGGCGCCGTTCGGCGGGCGGGTGCACCAGGGCGACCTGGACGACGCGCTGCCCGCGCCGCTGCGCGGACGGGTGGCGGTCCTGGTCGCGAACGTGCCCTACGTGCCGACCGCCGCCATCGCGACCATGCCCCCGGAGGCCCGCGACCACGAGCCCCGGGTCGCGCTCGACGGCGGCCCCGACGGCCTGGACGTGGCGCGCCGGGTGACGGCCGCGGC
The DNA here is from genome assembly GCA_966211265.1 of uncultured Pseudonocardia sp. Classification (GTDB taxonomy): domain Bacteria; phylum Actinomycetota; class Actinomycetes; order Mycobacteriales; family Pseudonocardiaceae; genus Pseudonocardia. Next base: position 15,879 of record CBIHNM010000071.1, on the reverse strand, counting down.
ACCGGGCTGGCTCGCGCCGGGCGGGTCGCTGCTGATCGAGACCGGGGAGGAGCAGGCGCCTGCCCTGGCCGCGGAGTTCGCCGGGCACGGCCTGCGGGCGCGCGTGGTCGAGGACGACGAGCTCGGTTCCACCGTGGTGCTCGGGACCCGGGTCTGACGTCGCGACGGCCCCGCCCGGACGCGGCCGTGGCCGGCAGGGGCGCGGCGGACCGGGCCGGACGGCGGGCGCGGGAGCTCCGGAGGGGCCGGGTCCGGTCTAGGTGCCCGGCGCGGGCCCGGCGCGGCGGGTGCCCTCACCGGTGGCGCCGCGGCGTCGCGCGGGTGGTCGGCGGTGCTCGGGCGGGAGCCTGCCGTCGACCATCAGCACGCCCTCGGCCCGCAGCCGCGCCGCCTGTTCCCGCGCGATGTGCGGTGCCGACGTGCCGTCCGCGCGCAGGACCCGGTGCCAGGGCAGGTCGTGCCCGTCCTCGGACAGGATCCGCCCGACCAGCCGCGCCGATCGGATCCCGGCCCGCGCCGCGACCTCGCCGTAGCTCAGCGTGCGTCCGGGCGGGATCGCGGCGACCACGTCACGGACCCGTTCCAGCGTCTCCTCGTCCACCGCTCTCCCTTCGCCACCCCCGACCCGATGCTCCCACCGCACCCCGACGGTCCGGCGCCCACGCGTCCCGACGACCGGCCGGCGGGGCACGGCGGCTCGGTCGGCGACCCGGCGGTCGGGGGAGGGCGCGACTGTCGGTGCGGCGTGGTCGAATCGCGGACGTGGTACCCACCCGCACCGCCGCACAGCAGGCGTCGACGTCCGGACCGCGGCTGGTCCGCGCGCCGGAGCGGTCCGCGCCCGCAACCCGCTGGGCGGGTCCCGCGCGCCGGGTACTGGCCCACGACCGCGGCCCGCTGCGGGTCCTCGGCGGGCCCGGCACGGGGAAGACGACGCTGCTGCTGGAGGCGGTGGCCGAGCGGGTCCGGGGCGGGGTGGCACCGGAGAACATCCTGCTGCTGGTCGGCAGCCGGCGCGCGGCCGCGCAGCTGCGGGACCGGCTGATCCCGATGCTCGCGCCGTCCGGTCCGCAGCAGGGCCCCGGGCTCGCCGCGCGGACGTCGCGGGAGCTGCTGGTGCGCACCGTGCACTCCTACGCCTTCGGCGTGCTGCGCCTGCACGCCGCGCAGCACGAGGACCCGCCGCCGCGCCTGCTGGCCGGTGCCGAGCAGGACGTGGTGGTCCGCGAGCTGCTGGCCGGGGAGATCGCGAACTGGAACGGCAGCGTCCCGGGCTCGGGCTGGCCGGACCGCCTGGACCCGGCGCTGGGCCTGCCCGGGTTCGCCGCCGAGCTGCGCGAGCTGCTGCTGCGCGCCGCCGAACGAGGTCTCGGCCCGGACGAGCTGGACGAGATCGGCCGGGCCCACGGCCGCGACGAGTGGATCGCCGCGGCACGCTTCTTCCGCACCTACGAGCAGGTCATCCTGCTGCGCGGCGCCGCGGGCCGGGGTGCGCCGCAGGCCACCGCGCCGGCGCTGGACTCGGCCGAGCTGGTCTCGGCCGCCCTGGACGCGCTGGCCGCCGACCCCGACCTGCGTGCGCGTGAGCGGGCCCGGGTGCGGCACCTGCTCGTCGACGACGCCCAGGATCTCGACCCGCAACAGATGGAGCTCGTGCGGGTGCTGGCCGGGTCGGCCGGGGTGACGCTGCTGGCCGGCGATCCGGACCAGGCCGTCCTGACCTTCCGGGGCGCCGACCCGCAGGGCCTCGACGCGGTCGACGCGCCGACCGAGGTGCTCACCGTCGACCACCGCCAGATCGATGCCGTTCGCGCGGCCGGGGCGCGGCTGGCCCGGAAGCTGCCCGGTGCGGGACCCGGCCGCGACCGTCGGGGCCCGGGCAGCGAGCACGGCACGGACCCCGACGGCGAGCCCGGGCCCGCAACGGACCCTACCGCCACGGACGCACCCGCCGCGGACCTGCGGGGCGGCGAGCCCCCCGCCGGGAACCCCGAGCCCGGCGAGGCGGTCCAGGTCCGGGTGTTCGGCTCGGCCGCGGCGGAGGCCGGATGGATCGCCGACCGCCTGCGGCGGGCACATCTGGTCGACGGTGTCCCCTGGTCGGAGATGGCCGTGCTGTCGCGCTCGGCCCGGCGGACGTTGCCGGCGCTGCGCCGAGCACTGGCCGCGGCCGGGGTGCCGATCGCGGCACCGCCGGACGAGCTGCCGCTGTCCCGCCAGCCCGCGGTCGTGCCGCTGCTGCTGGTGCTGCGCGGCGCGGCCCGGCCGTCCGCGATCGACACCGACCTCGCCGTCGCGTTGCTCACCTCACCGCTCGGGTCGGGCGACCCGATGCGGATGCGCCGGCTCCGGCGCGGGCTGCTGCGCCTGCACGCCGCCGCCGGGGCCCGCGCCACGGGATCCGCGCCCGGGCCGCCGCCCACCCCGTTCGACGGCACCGACGTCGAGGCCGCGAGCAGCGACCCGTTGCTGGTCGAGGCACTGCGCGCGGCCGCGTCCGGGCACCCGGACCCGCTCACCGCGCTGCCCGAGGCCGAGACCGCGCCGCTGCGCGACATCGGCACGCTGCTCGACACCGCAGCCGCCGCGATCGGGCAGGGCCACAGCGTCGAGGAGGTGCTCTGGCGGGTCTGGCGACGCACCACGCTGGCGCGGCGCTGGAGCGATGCCAGCGCCCGGGGCGGCCCGGCCGGCGCGGCCGCGGACCGTGACCTCGACGCCGTGATGGCGCTGTTCGACGCCGCCGCGCGCTACACCGACCGGCTGCCCGGCGCCGACGTCGCCGGGTTCCTCGACTACATCGCCGACCAGCAGCTCCCCGGCGACACCCTCGCCGAGCAGGCTCCCCGCGACACGGCGGTCGAGCTGCTCACCGCGCACTCCGCACGCGGGCGGGAGTGGCGGGTGGTCGCCGTGCCCGGCGTGCAGGAGGGGTTGTGGCCGGACCTGCGGCTGCGCGGCAGCCTGCTCGGCAACGAGCGACTGGTCGACCTCGTCGGGGGTGTCGCCGAACCGGAGGCGACCGTGTCCCGGGTCGCGCCGCTGCTCGCCGAGGAGCGGCGGCTGTTCTACGTCGCCTGCACCCGGGCGAAGGAGTCGTTGCTGGTCAGCGGCGTGCAGGGGGAGGACGAGCAGCCCTCGAGATTCCTCGACGAGCTCGACCCCCGCCCCGCCGACGCGTCCGAGGCCCGGGCGGTGCACCGCCCCGAACGGTCGCTGGTGCTGCCCGAGCTGGTCGGCGAGCTGCGCCGGGCGGTCACCGCCGGGGACCACGGGGAGCCCGGCGCGGCGTCCCGGCGTCGGCGGGCGGCAGCCCAGCTGGCCCGTCTCGCCGCGGACGGCGTGCCCGGCGCGCACCCCGACGACTGGTACGGACTGGCCGAACCGTCCAGCGGCGACCCCCTGCGGGCGCCCGGTGACCTGGTCCCGGTGTCGCCCTCGGACGTCGAGACGATCGCGTCCTGCCCGCTGCGCTGGGTGCTGGCGCGCCACGGCGGCGACGAGACCAGCGCGCTGTCCGCGGTCACCGGGTCGCTGGTGCACGCGCTCGTGCAGGCCAAGGCGGCCGGCGCGGATCCGGTCGAGCTGGAGTCGGCCCTGCGCTCGGCGTGGGCGCGGCTCGACGCCGGTGCGCCGTGGTTCGGGCGCCGCGAGCTCGACCGGGTGCGCGCGATGCTGGCCGCGTTCGACCAGTGGGTGCGCGAGAGCCGGGAGCAGGGGCTCTCGCTGGTGGCGGTGGAGCAGCCGATGCAGCTCGACCTCGACGGCGACCGCCCGGACGATCCGGCGGGCGACGAGGCCGGCGCCGCCGCGGGACGCCGGGTCCGGCTGCGCGGGCGGGTGGACCGGCTCGAGACCGACGCGCAGGGCTGCCCTGTCGTCGTCGACGTCAAGACGGGCAAGACCGCCACCCCGGCCCGGCAGGCCGCCGAGCACCCGCAGCTCGCGGTCTACCAGCTCGCGGCCTCGCTCGGTGCCTTCGACGACCTGGTCGGAGCCGGGGCGGCGCCCGGCGGCGCCCGCCTGGTGTTCCTGGCCGACCGCAGGGCCGGCGGCGAACCCAAGGAACCCTCCCAGGAACCGCTCGACCCGGACGCCGCCGAGCGGTGGCGCGACGTGGTCCTGCAGTGCGCCGAGGACGCCTCCGGTGCGGTGTTCGTGGCCCGGGTCGGGCCGGACTGCGACCGCTGCCCGGTGCGGACCAGCTGCCCGGCCGTCGAGCCCGGGCGGTCGGTGCTCTCGGACTGAGGGCGCCCGGACCGCGGGCGTGACCGCGCCGGTCCGCGGGGCCGGCTCAGCCCAGCCCGAGTGCCCCGGCCAGGCGGCGCAGGTCCGGGGTCGGGTCGGCGCCGTGCGGCGTGAGGATCTGGGCGCAGACGTGGTCGGCGCCGGCGGCCAGGTGCTCGTCCAGCCGGGCCGCGACCGCGTCCGGCTCGCCGTGCGCGACGAGGGCGTCGATCAGCGCGTCGCTGCCGCCGTCGGCGATGTCGCGCTCGGCCCAGCCGAGGCGCTGGAGGTTGTTCACGTAGTTGCGCAGCCCCAGGTAGGGCTTCTGCACGGCGGGCCGGCCGATCTGGCGGGCACGCTCCGGGTCGGAGCTGAGCACGACCTTGTGCTCCGGGGCGAGCAGCACGCCGTCGCCGAGGAGCGCGCGCGCCTCCCGGGTGTGCTCCGGGGTCGTCAGGTAGGGGTGCGCGCCCGCGGTGCGCTCGGCGGAGAGCGCCAGGACCTTCGGGCCGAGCGCGGCCAGGGCCCGGCCGGTGACCGGGACGCCGGCGGCGTCGAGCGCGTCCAGGTACTCGACGACCGTGGCGTACGGGCGCGTGTAGTCGCTGATCGCCTCCGGGTGTCCGACGCCCACACCGAGCAGGAACCGGCCCGGGTGGGCCGCCTCGATGCGGTGGTAGGACGGTGCGACCTCGTCCGCCGGGGTGGACCACATGTTGACGATCCCGGTGGCCACCGCGATCCGGTCGGTGGCCGCGAGCAGCGACTCGGCGATCGCGAGGTCACCGGGCGGGGACCCGCCCAGCCAGATCGCGCCGAAACCCAGTGACTCGATCTCGCGCGCCAGCTCGGGGGTCAGCAGACCCGCGCGCGCCCAGATGCCGTACCTGCCCAGTTCCACACTCATGATCCTCAGGACGCCCGGGACCCCTGCCCGCATTCCCGCGGTGCCGTGTGCACGGGCGGGCGCCGGCGAGACGCGCGCCGATGGGCCATTCGGTCTCGCGTGCACGAGTGCATTCGGCGGTCCCCTCGATACCGGTCCGTGACCGTCGGAGGTGCGCTCGTGACCTGCAGTGATGCCGTACGTCCGTGATGGTGTCGTGATCGGGTCGCGGTATCTTCTCCTTCGCCGCCGGACGCTCTCCCCAGCGCGCCCGCCCCGACCCGGGCGCGTCGCCCCCACCCGGTGCGCGAAGGAGACCGCCGTGCGCCTGAACCCCGCGCGCCAGAAGCCCGTGCGCCGCAGTGCCGTGCGCCCCGCTGCCGAGGGCCCCGCTGCCGTGCGCCCGCGCCGTCCGCGTCCGGACCCCCGGCGCTCCCGGCGCGCCGGAGCGGGGCTGGTCGCGGTCGCCGCACTCGCCGTGCTGGCGCTGCTCGCCCCGACCGCGCAGGCCGCGCCCGCGGGCTGGGTCCCGTCCGGCGGCGACGAGTTCGACGCCCCCGCCCTGGACACCTCGACCTGGCACGCCTACGACTCCGAGGGCGCGTTCGGCAACGGCCTGCGCCGCCCGTCCGCGATCAGCCAGCGCGACGGTCTGCTGACGATCACCGCGCGGCCGCGGCAGGACGGCGGCACGTCCGGTGGGATGGCGATGGGCACCGGCCAGCTCTACGGACGCTGGGAGTTCCGCGCCCGCACCTCGGTGGGCAAGGGCTACAGCTCGGCGATCCTGCTGTGGCCGGACTCCGAGAGGTTCCCGGAGGACGGCGAGCTGGACATGATGGAGGTCCCCTCCGAGAAGCGCACCGCCGCGACGGCGTTCGTGCACTACGGCGCGGACAACCGGATCGTCGGCACCAGCCGCGCCGGGGACTTCACCCGATGGCACACGTTCGCGATGGAATGGCTGCCGGACCGGGTGACCTGGTACGTCGACGGGGAGAAGGCCTGGGAGACCACCGACCGGGCGGTCATCCCGACCACGCCGATGCACCTGTGCATCCAGCTCGACCAGGGTCCGGCGACGAACTGGATGCCGGCGCCGGACGCGAGCACCCCGGACGAGGTCACGCTGCAGGTCGACTGGGCCCGCATCTCGAAGCAGGGCTGACTCCGGGTAACAGATCGAGTGATCACAAGTCACCCGACGGGGTGGTCGGAGCGGATCGTCGTCTCGGTATCGTGATCAACGATGCGGGACGACGCCACCACCGGGCGACCGGGCCGCGCGCCGTCGTCGGGGACGGCCGCGGATCCCGGTCCCGAGCGTGCCGGGACCTCGGCGCTCACGCAGCGGCTGCACGTGCACCGCGATCCGGGTCCGGGCGCGCCGGGACCTGACGGGCACGCCCCCGGCCCCGGTATCCCCCTGTCCTCGCCGATCGCGGCGGCCGCGCCGCAGCCGGTGCCCCCTGCGCCCCGGCCGACGCCACGGCCCGCCGCGCCCCGCCCGTCCGGGGTCCCGCTGCCCCGGCCCGCGGACCCGGCGCCGCCCGGGCCGGCGGGGGACGAACCGACCACACGGATGAGGGCGAGGCCGGACCCGGCCGGCCCGCGCCCCCGTCCCACCGGTGCCGGGCCGACCCGCACCAGGCCGTTCGTGCGACCGCCGGACCCACCGCCCCTCGTGACGCCGGCCGGCCGCACGCCCGGTCCCGCGCCCCGGGGGCGTCGACGGCGGTTCGTCGCCGCGGTCGCCCGGGCTGCCCGGATCGTCGGGGCCACGGTGCTGGTGCTCGTCGGCCTCGCCGGGCTCGGGTGGACGGTGCTCGTCCCGCCGGACGGGACGGGCGACCGGCCCGCGGCCGCGCAACCCGCCCCGGCCCCGCCCGGCCCGCCACCGGTGAGCTGGGTGCGCACCGGCGGCGACGAGTTCGACCGCTCGGGTGTGGACGGCCGCCGGTGGAGCACCTACGACTCGCCCGGCGCGTTCGGCAACGGCCTGCGCCGCCCGTCCGCGGTGGCGCAGCGGGACGGCCTGCTGACGATCACGGCCAGGCCGCGCCTGGCCGGGGGCACCTCCGGCGGCATCGCGATGAACCGGGGTCAGCTCCACGGCCGCTGGGAGTTCCGGGCCCGCACCGACGCCGGTCGCGGCTACAGCCCGGCGATCCTGCTGTGGCCCGACTCCGAGCGCTTCCCCGACGACGGCGAGCTGGACATGATGGAGATCCCCTCCGCCGACCGCCGCGCCGCGACCGCGTTCCTGCACTGGGGCAAGCAGAACAACATCCTGTCCACCGAGACGCCGGGCGACTTCACGCAGTGGCACACGTTCGCGATGGAGTGGCTGCCGGACCGGGTCACCTGGTACGTCGACGGGGTGAAGCAGTGGGAGGTCACCGACCGCCGCGCGATCCCGACCAAGCCCATGCACCTGTGCATCCAGCTCGACCAGGGGCCCGCGCCGAAGTGGATCCCCGGCCCGGACGCGACGACACCGGAGCAGGTGCGGCTGCAGGTCGACTGGGCCCGGGTCTACCGGGCCGGCTGACCGGCGGCGCTCCCGGGCGAGGCGGTGGCGGGCGCCGCCCGCGGCCGGAACCGTCGGTGCCGCGGGGTACAAACCTCCCGTGGCACCGACCTCGTCCGCCCCGGCCCCGGCGCCGGGCGCCCCGCCGGGCGGCCTGACCCCGGCGGCGCTGTCGGCCGCGCTCGGGCTCCCGGCGCCGACCGGGGAGCAGGCCGCCGTCATCGCCGCGCCGATCGGGCCCGCCCTGGTCGTCGCCGGGGCCGGCGCGGGCAAGACCGAGACGATGGCGGCCCGGGTGGTGTGGCTGGTCGCCACCGGCCAGGCGTTGCCCGAACAGATCCTCGGCCTGACCTTCACGCGCAAGGCGGCCCAACAGCTCGGCACCCGGGTGCGGTCCCGGCTGCGCCGACTGGCCTCGTCGCGCCTGCTCGACGACCTCGATCCCGGAGGTGGACGGCGGGCCGCGCTGCTGGCCGGGGAACCGACGGTGTCGACCTACCACGCCTACGCCGGGCGGCTGGTCTCCGAGCACGCGCTGCGGCTGCCGGCCGAGCCGGCCTCACGGCTGCTCGGGCCGACGGCGGTCTGGCAGCTCGCGCACCGGGTCGTCTCCGGCTGGGCCGAGGACCTGGAGATCGACCGGGTGCCGGCGACGGTCACCGGGTACCTGCTGGCCCTGTCCGGTGAGCTGGGCGAGCACCTCGCGCAGGCCCGCGACGTGCGCCGGCTGGCACAGGACATGGTCGCCGCGCTGGAGGGGGCTCCGCGCGGGAAGGGCCAGCGCGCGGAGCCGTCGGCGGTCTACAAGGGCTGGATCGCGGCCCAGAACATGCGGTGCGAGCTGCTGCCGCTGGTCGAGGAGTTCGCCGCGCGCAAGCAGGCCGAGCAGGCCATGGACTTCGCCGACCAGATGGCGCTGGCGGCACGGATCGCCGAGGCGGACCCGGAGGTCGGGCGGATCGAACGCGGCCAGTTCCGGGCCGTGCTGCTCGACGAGTACCAGGACACCGGGCACGCCCAGCGGGTGCTGCTGCGTGCGTTGTTCGGACGTGTGCCGGGCCCCGACCCGGACGGCGGGGAGCCCGACGACGAGGGCTGCTCGGTCACCGCGGTCGGCGACCCCTGCCAGTCGATCTACGGCTGGCGCGGCGCGAGCGCCGGCAACCTGGCCCGGTTCCGCACCGACTTCCCGACCCGCGGCGGCGACCCGGCCGAGGTCTACGGGCTGCTGACCAGTTTCCGGAACCCGGCCGAGGTACTCACCCTGGCGAACCGGGTCTCCGAGGAGCTGCGCACCGGCCCGGGTGCGATCGAGGTCGGTGAGCTGCGTTCCGCGACCGGGGCCGCCCCCGGCGACGTGCGGGCCGCGCTGCTGCCCGACGTCGCGGCCGAGGTGGAGTGGGTCGCCGACGGTGTGGCCTCGCGCTGGCACGCCCGCGCCGCCGAACGGGACGGCCCACCGACCGCGGCGGTCCTGGTGCGCCGCCGCGCGGACATGGACGCGCTGGCCGCGGCGCTGCGGGCCCGCGGGCTGCCGGTCGAGGTGGTCGGGCTGGGCGGGCTGCTCGACACCCCGGAGGTGCGCGACCTGGTCAGCGCGCTGCGGGTGGTGGCGGACCCGCTGGCCGGGCCGTCCGCGGTGCGGCTGCTCACCGGGGTGCGCTGGCGGCTCGGCGTCGCGGACCTGGCCGCGCTGTGGGCCCGCGCCCGCGAGCTCGTCCCGCAGCCGTCCCGCAGCGGGGACGGCGGTCCGCTGACCCCGCAGGAGCTCGCCCTGGGCGCGTTGCCCGGCGAGCACGCCGAGCAGGCCGGTCTGGTGGACGCGCTCGACGACCCGGGGGACCCCGCGCGCTACTCCGAGGCCGGTGTCGACCGGATCCGCCGGCTGGGCCGGGAGCTGTCGCTGCTGCGCGCGCGGGCCTCCGCGCCGCTGACCGACCTGGTCGCCGACACCGAGCGGGTCCTGCTGCTCGACGTCGAGACCGCGGCCCGCCCCGGCCCGGCCGGGCGGGCGCACCTGGACGCGTTCGCCGACGTCGTCGCGGAGTTCTCGGCGGGGGCGCAGGTCGCGACGCTGCCCGCGCTGCTGGACTACCTGGAGACCGCGGAGAAGGCCGAGGACGGGTTCGCCCAGGGCGAGATCGACGTCGCCGAGGGTCGGGTGCAGATCCTCACCGTGCACGCCGCGAAGGGCCTGGAGTGGGAAATCGTGGCCGTCCCGCACCTGGTCTCGCAGGTCTTCCCGGGACGCAAGATGTCGGGCAGCTGGCTGCGGGACCCGTCCGACCTGCCGGTGCCGCTGCGCGGCGACGCCGACGACCTGCCCGGTCTGTACCTGCCCCCGGGCGGTGACCGCAAGCAGCTCGAGCAGGCGATGAAGGCCCACGACGAGGCCCTCGACGCGCGGCGCCTGGCCGAGGAGCGGCGCCTGTTCTACGTGGCGCTCACCCGTTCCGAGCACACGCTGCTCGCCTCCGGGCACCGCTGGCCGGCGACCGGGGAGAAGCCACGTGAACCCTCGCTGTTCCTGACCGAGATCGCCGAGACCCTGGAGGGCCCCGGCGGCTCCGAGGTCGGCGTGCTGGAGCACTGGGCGCCGCCCCCGGAGGTGGACGCGGGCAACCCGGCCCTGGGCACGACGCGCACCGCCCCCTGGCCACCGGAGCCGTTCGGGGAGCGCGGTGCCGACGTCCGCGCCGGCGCCGACCTGGTCCGGGAGGCGCTGCGCCGGCGGGCCCGCCCGGCCACGGCGCGGCGCGGCCGCCGGGCCTCGCCCGACCAGCTGAGCCTGGACGTGCCGGCCGAGCCGGTGGAGCCCGACGAGCAGGACCCGGAAGGCTGGGCCGCCGACGTGGACGTGCTGCTGGCCGAGCGGGCCGCGGCCGCCCGCCGCCCGACGGTGCGGCTGCCCGGACGGGTGTCGGTGAGCCAGCTCGTCGAGCTGGCCGACGACCCGGACGCGCTGGCGGTGCGGCTGCGCCGCCCGGTCCCGCTGCCGCCCAACCCGCACACCCGCCGCGGGACGGCGTTCCACGCCTGGCTCGAGCAGCGCTTCGGCGCGGTCCGCCTGCTCGACCTCGACGAGCTGCCCGGTGCCGCCGACGACGACGCCACCGGCGACGACGCGCTGGCCGAGCTCCAGGAGGCGTTCCTGGCCTCGGAGTGGGCCGACCGGGTCCCGGTCGAGGTGGAGGTGTCGTTCGAGTCCGTGGTGGCCGGGGTCGCGGTGCGCGGCCGGATGGATGCCGTGTTCGCCGACCCCGACGGGGGCTGGACGGTCGTCGACTGGAAGACCGGTGTCCCGCCCGAGGGGGCGCGCGAGCGCGCGGTGAGCGTCCAGCTGGCCGCCTACCGGCTGGCCTGGGCCGCGTTGCAGGACGTGCCGCCGGAACGGGTGCGCGCGGCCTTCCACTACGTCCGGTCCGACGTCACGCTGCGCCCGGCCGACCTGCTCGACGCGGCGGGCCTGCACGCCCTGCTCGCCGCGGTCCCGCAGGTGGAGCGAACCTGACCCCGCGGGTGGACCGGGGCGGGCGCCGCCGGCCGCGGCGGGGGGCGGGCGCCGTACCCCGGCCCGGCGGCCCGATCAGCCGCCGACCGGCCCGCTCCGGAGAGCCTCGACCACCACGACGCGGCCGTCGGGGTCGGTGAGCCGGTGGGGCCCGGCCGCGAGCCCGGGGCCGGCCGGGACGCGGAACCCGAGCCGGAGCCGGCCGGTCGTCCGGTCGGGCCGGCCGGGGTAGAGCTCGAGCACGAGACCGCCGTCGAGCTCGGCCGCGTGGTGCACCGGCCCCGCCCCGTGCTGCTCCCGGCGCAGCGGCAGGCCCAGGCCGGTGTAGAAGTCGACGCACTCGTCGAGTCGCTCGGTGTAGAGCACCAGCAACGACGCCGACGCCGCGCCGCTCATCGCCACCGGTCCGGTTCCCGGGCGACCGGAGCCGCCGTCCGGGGCTGTGTCGGGACGGCGACGTGCCCGCGCCCCGGGAACCGGGACGCGGGCACGTACGCGTGGGCGGGACCGATCAGTGCACGGCCGCCTTGTTCTCCGCGCCCGCACCGGTCAGGGAGCGGACCTCCATCTCGGCGAACTTGCTGCCGTCGGCCCTGCTCTGGCCGACGTAGGTGCCGACGATGCCGAGCAGGAACGACAGCGGGATCGACACCAGGCCCGGGTTGGCCAGCGGGAACCAGGAGAAGTCCATGCCCGAGATCATCGACGGCGTCGACGCGGTCGGGGGCCTGCCCGACACGGCCGGCGAGAAGATGATCAGGATGATCGCGCTGGCCAGACCGCCGTAGATGCTGAACAGCGCGCCGGTGGTGTTGAACCGCTTCCAGAACAGCGTGTAGATGATCGTCGGCAGGTTGGCCGAGGCCGCCACCGCGAACGCCAGCGCCACCAGGAACGCGATGTTCTGGTTCTTGGCCAGGATGCCGCCGACGATCGCGACCAGGCCGATCACGACGGCGGTCCGGCGGGCCACCTGGACCTCGACCTTCTGCTCGTCCTGGACCTGACCCTTCTTGATCACGTTGATGTAGACGTCGTGCGCGAACGACGCCGACGCGGTGATCGTCAGTCCGGCCACCACGGCCAGGATCGTCGCGAACGCGACGGCCGCGATCACGCCCAGCAGCACCGGGCCGCCGAGCTCGAAGGCCAGCAGCGGCGCCGCCGAGTTGACCTTGCCGGGCGCATTCTTGATCGTATCCGGGCCGACCAGGGCGCCGGCGCCGTACCCGATCACGAGGGTGAGCAGGTAGAACCCGCCGATCAGCCAGATCGCCCACTCGACGGACTTCCGGGCCTCCTTGGCCGTCGGCACCGTGTAGAAGCGCATCAGCACGTGCGGCAGGCCCGCGGTGCCCAGCACCAGGGCGAGGCCGAGCGAGATGAAGTCGATCGTGCTGGTGGTGCTCGTGCCGTACTGCTTGCCCGGGCTGAGCAGCGCCTCGCCGGTCGCGCCGGCGCGTTCCACCGCACCGTCGAGCAGGGCGGAGAAGCTGAACCCGAACAGGGCCAGCACCCAGATCGTCATCACCAGCGTGCCGATGATCAGCAGCACGGCCTTGATCATCTGGACCCAGGTGGTGCCGCGCATGCCGCCGATCAGCACGTAGGCGATCATCACGATGCCGACGACGGCGATCACGATGTTCTGTGCGAGGTCGCCGGTCACGTTGAGCAGCAGGGCGACCAGGCCACCGGCACCGGCCATCTGGGCCAGCAGGTAGAAGAACGACACGACCAGCGTGGACGTCGCGGCCGCGGCCCGGATCGGGCGCTGCTTCATCCGGAACGCCAGCACGTCGCCCATGGTGAACTTGCCGGTGTTGCGCAGCAGCTCGGCGACCAGCAGCAGTGCCACCAGCCAGGCGACCAGGAACCCGATCGAGTAGAGGAACCCGTCGTAGCCGTTGACCGCGATCGCCCCGGCGATGCCCAGGAACGATGCCGCGGACAGGTAGTCACCGGCGATCGCGGTGCCGTTCTGCGGGCCGGAGAAGCCGCCGCCGGCGGTGTAGAAGTCCGATGCCGAGGACGAGGCGCGCCGGTTCACGTAGATCACGATGCTGAGCGTGATCACCACGAACGCGATGAAGATCGAGATGTTGAGGATCGGGCTGGAGCCCGCGATCCCCTTCGCCTGGGCGAGGATCATCGTGCCACGCCTCCCTCGACCTCACCGCGGATCTTCTCGGCCAGCGGGTCCAGCTTGCGGTCGGCGAAGCGCACGTAGACGATCGTGATCGCGAACGTGGACACGAACTGCAGCAGCCCGAAGATCAGGCCGATGTTGATGTTGCCGACGACCTTGGTCGCCATGAAGTCCGGTGCGTAGCTCGCCAGCAGGACGTAGAGCAGGTACCAGGCCAGGAACCCGGCCGTGACCGGGAAGACGAATCCGCGCAGCCGTTTGCGCAGCTGCTGGAAGTCCGGGCTCGACTGGACCGCGGTCCAGTCCGTGGCGCCCTGTGGCGGGTCGGGGGACTCGGTGGTACTCACGTATGCCTCCTTGCATGTCCCGGGCTTCTCGGGCGCGGGTGCGCTCAGGAAAAGGCCTCGGTGGGTCGCCGCGAAAGCGGTTCTCGCCACATAACCGGCGAATGCGACGAACGGTGGACCACCGTGTCGTCGATCGCTAGGTTCTGCGACCAACGGTCTTGACACGGGAGGGTCTAGCGTTTGTCGGCCAGGTGGAGCTGGAGCATCGTAGCCTCCGCCCATGGCGGAGCGTGATCGGCCAGTGACACTGTGCACATGACCAGGAACGCGAGCGGCACCGTCCAGAGCGCCGGCCGTGACAGCAGCAGGTCGACCGTACCCCCCGGGGGGACCGGGGACCCGGGAACCGCCGCGAGTCCCATCGCGCCCAGGGCGCTGACGAGCCCGGCCGACATCCCGGCCAGGGCGCCGCGTGCGGTGAGGCGGCGCCACCAGATGCCCAGCACCAGCAGCGGGCAGAACGTCGAGGCCGCCACCGCGAACGAGGACGTGACGGCGGCGCTGACGTCGACCCGCGAGGCGAACAGTGCCGCGACCACGACCACCGCGGCGGCGGCGAGCGCGGACAGGCGCAGCCGGCGCAGGCCGGAGGGCATCAGGTCGTGCGCCAGCGCCCCGGCCAGCGCCAGCAGCAGCCCGAGCGAGGTGGCCAGGAACGCGGCGAACGCCCCGGCGGCGAGCAGCGCGGTCACCACCGACGACGCGAGCCCCTCCCCGGCGACGCGGGCCGGCAGCGTCACCACCGCGGTGTCGGTGCTCTCGGAGAGGTAGAGCTCCGGGGTCAGCACGGTGCCGAGCAACCCGTAGACGATCGGGAACAGGTAGAACGTGCCGAGCAGGCCGACCGTGATCGCGGCGGTCCGTCGGGCGGCGCGCCCGTCCGGTGCGGTGTGGAAGCGGACGATGATGTGCGGCAGGCCCATCGTCCCCAGGGCGGTGGCCACCAGCACCGACCACGTCGCGAGCAACGGTGACCCGGTCCCGCTGCCCAGCAACGGCACACCCCACGCGGTCCCGCCGGGGACCGGGAGCGCGTTCCCCCGGCCCGCCACCTGCGGCACCGGCGCCCCGGCCGGGAACCTCCAGCGCTGGTCGGCCATGGCCTCGTGCGGCCCGGCGGCCAGGGCCCGCGGCTCCCCGTCGACCAGGACGGTCAGCGGCGCCCGGAACACCAGCGTCGAGTCCAGCCGGAAGTCGACGTCGGTGTCGCGGGTGAACGTCGTGAACTCCGGTGGGGCGACCATCTGCCCGCGCAGCTCCGGCCCGGCCACGATCAGCATCCAGATCGCGGGCCCGGCGAACAGCAGCAGCTTGAGGACGAACTGGAACGCCTGCACGTAGGTGGCCGCGCGCATCCCGCCCAGGGCCAGCGTGACCGACACCGCGGCCCCGGCGACGACCACCCCGACCCAGTACGGCACGTCGGAGACGAGCGTGAGCAGCTGCCCGGCGGCCACGAACTGCGGCACCAGGTACAGCGCGGCGATCACCACCACGACCACGGCACTGAACCGGCGCAGCCGCGCCGACCCGAGACGGGCCTCGGCGAACCCGGGCACGGTCAGCGCCCCGGTGCGCCGCATCGGTGCCGCCACCAGTGCGAGCATCAGCAGGTAGCCGGCGGTGAAGCCGACCGGGTACCAGAGCGCGCCGGTGCCGTCCTTGATCACCAGTCCGGCGATGCCGAGGAACGAGGCCGCGGACAGGTACTCCCCGGACACCGCGGCCGCGTTGAGCAGCGGGGAGGTCTGACGGGAGGCGACCAGGAAGTCCGACGTGGTGCGCATCGCGGCCACACCGCGCGCACCGATCAGGACCGTGACGAGCACCAGCGCGACGACCGCGGCGCCGGTCACCGGATCCGCTCCACCTCGTCGGCGGAGTCCCGCTCGTCTCGTTCCGCGCCGGTCAACTGCCACCAGGCCAGGGCCGCGAGCAGCGGGTAGGGCGCGATCGCGACGGCCAGCCAGCCGCCGGGGATGCCGAACAGCCGGGTGGCGGCCAGCCCCGGGGCCGCCGACAGCAGCACCGGTAGGCCGAACAGCAACAACCCGCCCAGCGCGACGGTGATCGCGGCCCGGCGGAGCTGGGCCCGCCGGGCCAGGCGGGCGGCCGCCAGGACGGCGGGGTCGGCCGCGAGCCGGCCGGCCGGACGTGCGGCGCCCGCCCCCGGCCCGGCCGGGGCGGTGACCGAGACCCGGCGCGGCCGGCTCATCGCCCGGCTCCGGG
>CBIHNM010000070.1:0-16674 GCA_966211265.1 uncultured Pseudonocardia sp. | reverse complement strand
CCCGGGGGGCCCCCCGCCCCGACCCGGCCGCCCCGGGGGGCCCGCTCCCCCCCGGGCCCCTCCCCCCGGGGGCCCCGCGGCCCCGCCGGGGGCCCCGCGTTCGGTGTCCCCGTTTCACCTGATCCGCACGTCGAAGGCCCTTATCGAGCGACGCAGATCACGCTAGGCTCCCCTTCGAGGCCGGGCGCGTGATCGCGTGACCGCCCTCCCGAGCAGGGCGCGGACCGTTGCGCCGGGCCGGTGCGAAACCCGCGGCGAGGTGCCGCGGGGTGCAGGGCACGAGGAGAGCAAGAATGGCAGAGGGCACCGTCAAGTGGTTCAACAGCGAGAAGGGCTACGGCTTCCTCGCTCCCGACGGTGGTGGCGCGGACGTGTTCGTGCACTACTCGGCGATCCAGGTCAACGGCTACAAGACCCTCGACGAAGGCCAGCGCGTGACCTTCGACGTCGAACAGGGCCAGAAGGGTCCGCAGGCCAGCAAGGTCGAACCGCTCGTCTAGTTCGGCCCGTTCACCGCGCGCGACGGCCCTGAGCCGGACCGCGCCTCGCCGGGGGTGTCGGCGTTCGTCCTGCTCCCCCGGAACCTCGCGGCGTGACATGCTGCCCGCGTGGCCACCGAACTGCCGGTTGCGGCGACGACGCTGCGCCGCCTGGAGCTGGCGGCGGGCGGGCTCGCCGCGGCCTGCATGGCCGCGATGGAGGAGCGTCAGCCGTGGTTCGCACGACTGACCGCGGACCAGCGCGCCGCCGTCGCGCTGGTCACCCAGACCGGGGTGAGCAACTTCGTGGCCTGGCTCGCCGAACCCGGCGCGACGATCCGTCTCACCGCCGAGGCGTTCCGGATCGCCCCGCGCGACCTGACACGGCGGATCAGCCTGCGCCAGACCGTGGAGCTGGTGCGGATCGCGGCCGACGTGTTCGAACAGCACCTCCCCCCACTGGCCGCCGACTCCCGGGAACGACGCGTGCTCACCGAGTCCGTGCTGCGCTTCGGCCGCGAGATCGCGTTCGCCGCGGCCACCGTCTACGCCGGCGCGGCCGAGTCCCGGGGGGCCTGGGACGCCCGGCTGGAGGCGCTGGTCGTGGACGGCGTGGTCCGCGGCGACACCGACGGCGCCCTCGTCTCCCGCGCGTCCGCGCTCGGCTGGGACCCCGACGCACCGGTGCGCTGCCTGGTCGGGAGCCCGCCCCAGATCAGCGCACCCGCAACCGGTGACGGGACCGCGGACGGCGGCCGGGGCACCGGTGCCGAGGACACGGGGCCGGGCACCCGCGCGGAGTCCCCCGAGCTCCTGACCGACCTGCGCCGCCATGCCGCCCGGCTCGGGCACGAGATCCTGGTCGGGGTGCAGGGCCGACGCCTGGTGGTGCTGCTGCACGAGTCCGGACCGGACCGGGCCGGCGCCGATCCGGCCGAGGTGCTCGAGGGCATCGCCGGCGAGTTCGGACCGGGTGCCGTCGTCGCCGGGCCGTCGAGCCCGGACCTGGCCCGCGCCAGCTCGGCGGTCGCCGAGGCGCTGTCCGGGCTCCGGGCCGCGCCCGGCTGGCCCGGCGCCCCGCGACCGGTGCGCAGCGACGACCTGCTGCCCGAGCGCGCGCTCTGCGGCGACGCCGACGCCCGGGCCCGGCTGGTCACCGACGTGGTGACCCCGCTGCGGGCGGCCGGCGGCGAGCTGCTGCACACGCTGTCGGTCTATCTCGAGGGAGGCGGCGTGCTCGAGGCGTGCGCGCGGACGTTGTTCGTCCATCCGAACACGGTCCGGTACCGCCTGCGGCGCGTCGGGGAGGTCATCGGGCGGATGCCCTCGGACCCCCGCCAGGCGTTCGTGCTGCGGACGGCCCTGGTGGCCGAACGCATGACCGACCCCGGCCCGCAGGCGGTCGTGGAGGACGTGTCCCCCACCGCGCGCGTCCCCGGGCACGACACGCCCGGGTGGTCGGACCCGGACCGGTCGCGTACGGGCGCTGAAGCCGCTAGAACTTGACGAACCCTACAAAGATTGGGTCAGGTGATCCGGGAATGTCAGCTCCATCACAGTGTTGCGGTTGGAGGATTCCGACAAATTCGGGCCTCGGAGTTCGTGCGCGCCGGTATGCCGCCACGACGCCCGCGGGGTGTGTGATGTGCCGGTGATCGCCCTGCTCGCACCCGGCCAGGGGGCGCAGACCCCCGGCATGCTCTCGCCCTGGCTCGAGGACCCGGACGCCGAGAAGGCCGTCACCGGCTGGTCCGACGCCGTCGGCCTGGACCTGGTCCGCCTCGGCACCACCGCCGAGGCCGACGAGATCACCGACACCGCGGTCACCCAGCCGTTGATCGTCGCGCTCGGGCTGCTCGCCGCACGCCGGCTCCTGGCGCACGTCGAGCTGCCCGACGACGTCGTGGTGGCCGGGCACTCGGTCGGCGAGCTCACCGCGTGCGCGATCGCCGGTGTCCTGACCGACGACGCCGCCGTCGCGCTGGCCGGCGTCCGCGGCCGGGAGATGGCCGCCGCCTGCGCCGCCGAGCCGACGTCGATGGCCGCCGTGCTCGGCGGCGACCCCGACACCGTGCTGGCCCGCCTGTCCGAGCTCGGTCTCGACCCGGCGAACCGCAACGGCGCCGGTCAGATCGTCGCCGCCGGGGCCACCGGCGCGATCGAGGAGCTGGTGGCGACCCCGCCGGAGGGCTCACGGGTCAAGCAGCTGCCGGTCGCCGGCGCGTTCCACACCCGCTACATGGCCTCCGCGGGCGAGGCGATGGCCGAGCACGCGAAGTCGGTCACCGTCGCCGACCCGACCCACACGCTGCTCTCCAACGCCGACGGCGAGCCCGTCACCGACGGCGCGCAGACCCTCGAGCGCCTGGTCGCGCAGGTGACCCGCCCGGTGCGGTGGGACTCCTGCATGGCCACCCTCGGCCGCGACGGGGTCTCCGCCGCGCTCGAGCTGCCACCCGGCGCCACGCTCGTCGGGCTGGTGAAACGCGAGCTCAAGGGCACCCCGACGTTGGCCGTCAAGACACCCGAGCAGCTCGACAAGGCCGGCGAGCTGGTCGCCGAGCACGGGGGCGGGAAGTGAGCCCCGCGCTGCGGGTGCCGCCGGCCGCCGCCGGTGCACGGCTGCTGGGCACCGGCAGCTTCCGGCCCGAGCGGGTGGTGACCAACGACGAGCTGGCGAAGCGGGTGGAGACCGACGACGCGTGGATCCGGTCCCGGGTCGGGATCGCCGAGCGCCGGGTCGCCGACGCCGACACCTCGTTGCCGGACATGGCCGTGGCCGCCGGACGGGCCGCCCTGACCGACGCCGGGCTGGACCCCTCCCAGGTCGACGCCGTCATCGTGGCCACCTGCACGATGCCCAACCCGATCCCGAACGCCGCCGCGCAGGTCGCGGACCGGCTCGGCACCGGGGGCGTCGCCGCGTTCGACGTGAACACCGCCTGCGCCGGGTTCTGCTACGGGCTCGGCGTCGCGAACGACATGGTCCGCGCGGGCACCGCCGGGCACGTGCTGGTGATCGGCGCGGAGAAGCTCTCCGACTGGATCGACTGGGACGACCGTTCGACCTGCATCATCTTCGCCGACGCGGCCGGCGCGGGCGTGGTCGGCGCGGCGTCCGAGGGCGAGGTCGGCATCGGCCCCGTGGCCTGGGGCAGCGCCGGGGACCACGCGAGCACGATCCGGATCCTCGGCGACACCACCCAGAAGCTGCACCAGGAGGGACAGACGGTGTTCCGCTGGGCGACCGGCGAGATCGCCCCGGTCGCCCTGGACGCCATCGCGCGGGCCGGGCTCGAGCCCTCCGACATCGACGTGCTGATCCCGCACCAGGCCAACCTGCGGATCGTCGAGGCGATCGCCAAACGCCTGCGGGCCAAGGGTGCCCGCGCCGACATGGCCGTCGCGGACGACATCGTCACGACCGGCAACACGTCCTCGGCGTCGATCCCGGTGGCACTGGATCACATGCGCGCCGCGGGGCGGGTACGTTCCGGCGACACGATGTTGCTCGTAGGCTTCGGCGCGGGCCTGTCCTACGCGGGGCAGGTCGTGGTCTGCCCGTAGCTCGCGCCGTGCCGGACGACATCGGTACCCGTAGACCCTGTACGACAGACGCAGTACCCGACAACGCTAGGAGCGCACCACCGTGGCTGACAACGCTGAGATCCTCTCCGGCCTGGCCGAGATCGTGGAGGAGGTCGCCGGCATCGACACCGCCGAGGTGACCTCCGAGAAGTCCTTCGTCGACGACCTCGACATCGACTCGCTGTCCATGGTCGAGATCGCCGTCCAGGCCGAGGACAAGTTCGGCGCGAAGATCCCGGACGACCAGCTCGCCGAGCTCAAGACCGTCGGCGACGCCGTCGACTTCATCTCCAAGCACCAGTGAGCCCGGCCGGCCGCAGCGAGGCGCGTTCGCGCAGCGGACCTCTGCCCGGCTCCGGGAAGGAGACATCATGAGCGACGGAGTCGTCGTCACCGGATACGGGGCGACCACCCCGCTCGGCGGCGACGCCGCGTCCACCTGGGAGGCGCTGCTCGCCGGCCGGTCCGGCGTGGGCACCACCAAGGCGGAGTGGACCGAGCGCTTCGACCTGCCGGTGCACATCTCCGCGCAGCTCGCGGTGGAACCCACCGACGTGCTGGCCCGGGTCCAGGCCCGGCGGATGGACCGCTGCGAGCAGGTCGCGGTCGTCGCGGCCCGCGAGGCGTGGGCGCACGCCGGGCTCGGTGACGCCCCGAACGCCGAGGGCGGCACGTCCCAGGTCGAGGGCGAACGCCTGGGCGTGGTGATCGGCAGCGGGATCGGCGGGGCACCGACCCTGCTCGCGCAGGACGACCTGCTCGAGGAGCACGGCCTGCGCAAGGTCTCCCCGCTGACCGTCCCGATGCTGATGCCGAACGGCCCGGCCGCGATGGTCAGCCTCGAATGGGGCGCCAAGGGCGGCGTGCACTCCCCCGCGTCGGCGTGCGCGACCGGGGCCGAGGCGATGGCCTGGGCCTACCGGTTGCTGATGGCCGGCGAGGTCGACGTGATCCTGGCCGGCGGCGCCGAGTCCTGCATCGTGCCGATCACCGTGGCCGGCTTCGTGCAGGCCCGGACGCTGTCGCAGCGCAACGACGAGCCGGGCAGGGCCTCGCGGCCGTTCGACACCGGGCGCGACGGGTTCGTGCTCGGCGAGGGCGCCGGCGTGGTCGTGCTGGAGCGCGAGGAGTTCGCGAAGGCGCGCGGCGCGACGATCCACGGCAAGCTCGCCGGGATCGGCCTGACCTCGGACGCGTTCCACATCACCGGGCCCGACCCGGAAGGCGTGGGACAGTCCCGGGCGATGACCGCGGCCGTGCGGACGGCCGGCCTCGAACCGACCGACGTGGGGCACGTCAACTGCCACGCGACCTCCACGGTCGCCGGCGACGTCGGGGAGACGGTGGCGATCCGCAAGGCGCTGGGCGACCACCCGGTGCTGACCGCCCCCAAGTCCGCGCTCGGCCACCTGGTCGGCGGGGCCGGAGCGGTCGAGGGGATCATCACGATGCTCTCGCTGTCCGAGGGCGTCATCCCGGCGACGCTGAACCTGGAGAACCTCGACCCGGGCGTGGAGCTCGACGTCGTGGCCGGGGAGCCGCGTCGCACCGAGGTCACCGCCGCGATCAACAACTCCTTCGGCTTCGGCGGGCACAACGCCTCGCTGCTGTCCACCAAGGTCTGACGCCCCGTGAGTGGCGATAGTCGTCGTGACCACCAGCGCCACTCACGAGGTCAGCAGGGGGCGCCGAGGGTGCTCGCCGCCTCGCCGACCTCCAGGCGCGGCGGTGAACCGGCCATCGGCAACGAGGCGCGCCAGCAGATCCGGCGGACCTTCAGCCCGGCCGGGCCGTCGTCGGGGTTCTGCACGCTGACGAACCGGACCAGCGCGAGCACCCGGCCCTGGGTCAGGTCGGTGATCCGGTCCACCCGGATCGTGCCGTCGGTGGTGGAGCCGACGCCGCGCAGCCATTCCTCGCGGGGCTGTCGGGCCGCACGGTCGTCGGTGACGACCTGCGCCCACGTGGCGTAGTCCCGGTTGTTGATCGCGTTGAAGTAGAGCTGGATCTGCTCCAGCACGAGCGTGGCGGCGGGATGGGTGGCGGCGTCGTCGCTGAGCGCGACGGTGTCCGGACCGGCCCCCGAGTCCGGGAGGGACGGCGGCGCGG
This sequence comes from uncultured Pseudonocardia sp., assembly GCA_966211265.1. Classification (GTDB taxonomy): domain Bacteria; phylum Actinomycetota; class Actinomycetes; order Mycobacteriales; family Pseudonocardiaceae; genus Pseudonocardia. The sequence goes on along the minus strand of CBIHNM010000070.1, from coordinate 10,498 downwards.
CACCCGGAGCCGGACCCTGCGGGGACCGGCCGGAGGCGTGGAAGGCCACGGCACCGAGCCCCACGAGCACCAGGACCAGTGCCACGCAGAGCGCCACGGCCCCACGCCCGCCCCTGTTCGCCACGACGACAGTCTGCTATCCGCGTCCCCGCACCGGACCCCCGGGGTGATCGTCGCGGACCGTCTAGCCCACCTGGTGCAGCCAGGTGACCGCCGCGCCGTCGCCGGCGAAACGGAACGACTCCAGCTCGTCGTCCCACGCCGTGCCCAGCAGCTGGTCGAGCCGCCGGGACAGCTGGACCCCCGAGCACTCGGCCATGACCGACCGGATCTGGTCCTCCGGCAGCACGACGTCACCGTTCGCGCTGGTGCGCCCGCGCCACATGCCCAGGCCGGGGACGTGCGCGAACCGCTCCCCGTCCATGCCCGTGCTCGGGTCCTCGGTGACCTCGAACCGCAGCACCGACCACGCGCGCAACGCACCCGCGATCGCGCCCCCGCTCCCGGCGGGGCCCGACCACGAGCACTCGGCCCGCATCTGCCCGGACACCACCGGCTGTGGTGACCATTCCAGGGACACCTGTGCCCCGAGGACACCTGAGATCGCCCACTCGACGTGCGGACAGACCGCAGTCGGCGACGAGTGGACGAAAACCACCCCGCGTGTGCTCACTGCAACCTCCGCTGTACGTCGACGAGGATCGTCTTCCCCTACGTCCTCGGCCTACGGCGGAGTGCTGCGTGTGGCGTGCTCGGGTGTGGTGTGGCTGGGAGTTCGTGCCGGGTGGTCTCCTCACGAGGTCGCCGGATGACGTCGGGCGCCACTGTGCCGTATCCGGGCACTCCCGGGCCAGCGCGACACCCCGCTTCCCGGCGTGTCGTACCCGGTGTGTCCCGCGCGGGCTGCTAGGCCCGCCGGTAGATCGCGACACCGTCGACGTCGGAGGCCGCGAGCACTCCCCGCTCGACCAGCACGTCGAGGTGCGCGCTCGTCTCCATCACCGCGAGCATCGAGTTGAACAGGTCCAGATCGGAGAGCCGGTGCTCGCGACGGGTCCAGCGCAGGCGCTCGGCCACCTCGAACCCGGTGCCGCACCCGGCGTCGACGGCGGCCAGGCTCGCGTCGAGGCGGACCGCGTGGTGCTCGAGCAGCTCGTCGACCCGTTCGTGCACCCGACGCCCGAGCGGGCCGTGCGCCGGCAGCAGGCGGGCGTCCGGGCGGGCGCGCAGCAGGCGCAGCGAGGTCAGGAAGTCCCCCAGCGGGTCGGCCACCGGATCGGGCTGCAACCCGATCGACGGGGTGATCCGGGGCAGCACGTGGTCACCGGCGAACATCAGGTCCGACGCGTCGTCGGCGAACACGAGGTGCCCGCGGGTGTGGCCAGGGGTCTCGATCGCCTCCAGCCGGCGGATCCCCTCCCCCTCGCCGACCGCGAGGCCGGCGCGGGCGGCGATCCACTCGTCCGGGGACTCCCACTGCGCGATGTCCGGGACCGGCCACGGGGTGTCGCGCACCTGTCGCGCCAGCTCGTGCGCCCCGGACCGGACCAGCCGCGGGGCGTCGGCGTCACCGGGTTTGCGCGCCGCGTCGTGCATCACGTCGAGGTTGGGCTCCTCGCCGCGCCCGAGCAGCACCTGCGTGCCGTACTCGCGGCGCAGCACCGAGGCCAGCGTGTAGTGGTCGCGGTGGGCGTGGGTGACCAGGAACCGGCGGACGTCGCCGAAGCCCGATCCCAGCGCCTTCAGCGCCGCCTCGAGCAGGTCGCGGGCCTCGTCCAGGGCCCAGCCGGAGTCGATCAGCGTCCAGCCGTCGGCGTCGGCCACCGCGTAGACGTTCACCGCGCGCAGGCCGTCCTGGGGCAGTGGCAGCGGGATCCGGTAGACGTCCGGGGCGGACCGGAACACGCCGGGCTCGGTCCAGTCGTCGGCCGGGTCGTCGTCGGTCACGGAGGGAGGAATCACCACCGCACTGTAGTTCGCAATGCTGTGCTCCTCGTGGCCCCGGGTCCGGTGTCCCGGGCTGGTCTACTGGAGGTGTGCTGCCGACCACCGATCTGCTCGGTGTCCGCCCGACCCCGGCCGAGCGGCTCGCCGTCCTGCCCGGCGACGACCTGGTCCCCGACGCCGTTGTGGTGATGGACCGGGCCTTCGACCTGCCCGCGACCCCGTCGGCGGTGTGGCCGTGGATCGCACAGCTGGGCAAGGGCCGCGCGGGCTGGTACTTCCCGCGGTGGGTGGAGTCCGTGATCCCGGCGCGGCGGCGCGGGCTCCGCCGGGTCGACCCGGACCTGGCACACCTGCGCCCCGGCCAGGTGATCCCGGACTGGGGCGGGCCGGAGGCGACGTTCGAGGTCGTCGTGCACGAGCCGCCGCACCTGCTGGTGCACCGCTCGACGCGCGGCCGGGTCCGGATCAGCTGGACGATCGTGGCCCGTGCCGACGGCACCGGCACCCGGATGCACCTGCGGCTGCGGTTGGCCGGTATCCGGCGACGGCGATCGGCCGAGGTCGGCGGCGGGTTCGTCGACCTGCTGACGGTCGCCGGGCTGGCCGCCGGCCTGCGGGAGCGCGTGGTCAGCGGGTGAAGGTGTCGGCGCCCGCGTCGGCGGCGTCGAACATGGCGTCGCCGTAGTACTCCCGAAACGTGGTGATCAGCTCGTCGAGCGGCAGGTCGGTGTACTGGCCGCGGTCGTGGACGTACTCCATGTACTTGCCGCCGTCGCCGTCGTAGGGGTGCATCAGCGCATCGGTGCGGCCGTCGAACTCGATCGGGTCGACCCCGAAGCGGGCACACAGCTCGGCGTTGAACGCCGGCGTGGCCTTCACCCACCGCCCGTCGAGGTACAGGGCGGTGTAGCCGTGGAAGACGAACAGGTCCGCGCCGCCCATCCGGGCCCGCAGGCGTGCGGTGTTGAGGTGGTTGCGCACGTCGGCGAACCCCAGCCGGGCCGGGATGCCGGCGGCCCGCGCGGCGGCGGTCAGCAGCACCGCCTTCGGCACGCACCAGTTGTTCCCCTGCGCCGCGATCGCGCTCGCGCGGTACGCGCCGGGGTCGGTGACCAGGCAGAACGGGTCGTACCAGATCTTGTCGCGGACGGCGGTGAACAGCGCGACGGCCTGGTCGACCGGGCCCTCGACGCCCTCGGTCACCCGGGCGGTGAACGCGCGCACCGCGGTGGAGTCGGAGTCCACGAACGTCGCCGGAGCCAGGTCCCGTGGCTGCGGCGCGTCCGACGTCGTCGTCAGGCTGTCGGTCATCGTTCGGACATTACGCGACACCCCGACACTCACGCTGGGTGCACGTATCGCCACCCTGGGCAGGCGTCATCGGCCGATGCCACCCGACCGGGGACAGGATCGCACCCGGAGGGTGTCCGCATCTGGGCTACCGTCTCGTCACGCAAAGTACGTGGGAGGGGTCGCGAGGATGGGTGCTGGAATACCGGAGCAACGGGCCGGGCAGGACGCACCGTTCCTGACCGTGGCCGAGGTCGCGGAGCGCATGCGTGTCTCGCGGATGACCGTGTACCGCCTGGTGCACAGTGGTGAGCTGCCGGCCGTACGGTTCGGGCGGTCGTTCCGGGTGCCGCCGGAGTCGGTGTCCGAGCTGATCGAGTCGGCCCGCTACACGGGCGGCTAGATGGCCGGGATGCTGCCGTTCGACGCGGCCAGTGCCCGCCGGGTGGCACGTACCTACGCCACCCGCGACGTCGTCGTGCAGCGGGAGCGCACGCTCGCGCTGCTCGACGTCGGCCCCGGGGAGCACGTGCTCGACATCGGCACCGGCCCGGGCCAGCTCCTGGAGGCGATCGCCGACGCGACCGGGCCGGGCGGGGTCGCGCACGGGATCGACCCGAGCCCCTCGATGGTGGCGATGGCCCGGGAGCGTTGCGGCGACCGGGCGCGGGTCGACGAACGCGGTGTCGACGGGCCGGGTTCACTGCCCGAGGGCCCGTTCGACGCCGTGGTGTCGACCCAGGTGATGGAGTACGTCGCCGACGTCCCGGCGGCGCTGCGCGAGATCGCCCGGGTGCTGCGCCCGGGCGGGCGGGTGCTGCTGCTCGACACCGACTGGGACTCGGTGGTCTGGAACGTGACCGACCGGGACCGGCACCGGCGCGTGCTGCGCGCCTGGGAGGCCCACCTGGCCGACCCGCGCCTGCCCCGCACCCTGGGCGCGCGCCTGCGCGAGGCCGGGTTCACCGACGTCACCGTGGACACGGTCGGCCTGCTCAACCCGGAGTTCGACACCGACACCTACAGCGCCGGGATGATCGAGATGATCACCGACTTCGTGGGCGGGCGGGACGGCCTGACCGACGACGACGCCCGCGCCTGGCGCGCCGACGTGCGCGAACGCGACGACTACTTCTTCAGCCTGAACCGCTACTGCTTCCGGGCGGTACGGCCCCGGTAGCCCGCCGGAAAGGGCAGCGGGAATCGCGCTCGGTTGGCACCATGCCGGAATGCCCGACGCACACGACGGCCTCGTGCCGGCCCTGGTCCGGATCGGCCGGCAGCCAGGTCAGATCCGCTGGTTCAGCGTCATCCCCCGCAGCGGCGAATGGGTCAACCACGCCCCGCGCGGGGTGCCACGCGACGACTACGAGGTCGAGTGGGTACTGCACTGGGCCTGGGACCCGGACGACCCCGTGGACGAACGCCCCGAGGTGACGGTCGAGATCTGCCTGGTCGAGCCGGTCTAGCGTCGCGGTTCGGGGCGAGCGCGCTCGACCCGTCCGCGGGGCCGCAGGCGCCCGGCCGCGGGCAGCGCCGGTGACGGCAGCGGGTCACCCCGGTAGCCCGGCACCGCGCCGAACCGGGGCCGCCCGGGCCCGGGGTCCGCACCCTCGATCTCGGCCTGCCACTGCGCGCGGAACGACGCGACCTCCCGCGAGCTGCGCCCGATGAAGTTCCAGAACATGACGATCTTCTCGTCGAACGGCGCGCCCCCGAGCAGCAGCAGGCGGTCGTCGTCGCTGCCCGCGCGCACCCGCACCTCGTCGCGTCCGCAGCCCAGGTAGAGCAGCACCCCCGGGTCCAGCTCGCCGTCGGCGACGTCGGGGCGCCCGGACACGGTGAGCACCGCGTACTCCCAGTCGCGCTGCAGCGGCAGCAGCACGTCCGCACCGCGCGTCACCGACACGTCCACCCCGGCCAGCGGGCTGTGCGTGCGCCCCGGCGACACGGCACCGGCGAACTCGCCGAGCAGCACCGTCGCCGACAGGCCGCGGTCGGTGACCACCGGCAGGGCGGTGTGGTGCTCGAACCGGGGCGCGACGGCGCGCTCGGCCTCGGGCAGGGCCACCCACAGCTGGGCGCCCCGCAGGACCGGGGAGTGCGGGTCGGGCGACTGCTCGGAGTGGGCGATCCCGGACCCGGCCGTCATCAGGCCGAGCTCGCCCGCGCGCACGACCTGGTCGCTGCCCAGCGAGTCGCGGTGGTGCACCTCGCCGTCGAGGAGCCAGCTGACCGTCTGCAGGCCGGTGTGCGGGTGCGGTGCGACCTGCATGCCGGGCTCGTCGGCGATGTCGTCCGGCCCGTAGGTGTCCACGAAGCACCAGGCTCCGACCATCCGGCGGCCCAGGCGGGGCAGCAGCCGCCGGACGTCGGTGTGCTCGCCCGGGCGGACCGTCGTCGCGTCGATGATCTCCCGGACCGGACCGGCCTCGGGGTCCCCGGCACAGACCTGCACCGACGGGTCGGGCGCGACATCGCTCACGGGCCGAGACTAGGCGCCGAACCCGTGCGTCATGACCGCGGCCGGCCCGCCGGTGCGCAGCGCCCGCAGGACCGCCAGCTCGTGCGCGACGACCGGCTCCGGGAGCGCGTCGAGGGCGAACCAGGCGACCTCGGCGCTCCGGGCCGACTCCATCCGGCGCGGCTCGCCGGCCCAGCGGCGGCAGGTGAAGAAGAAGTCGACCCGCTCGTCCACCGGGTCGCCGGTGCCCTCGGTGCGGTGGATCGCGGTGAGCGGGACGAGGTCGGCCGCGGAGATCGTGACCCCCAGCTCCTCGCCGGCCTCGCGGACGGCCGCGGCGACGGCGGACTCACCGGACTCGACGTGCCCGGCGGCGGCCGCGGCCCAGTGCCCGTCCCGGAAGCCGGTGCCCCGGCGCAGCTGCAGCAGGACCTCTCCCCCGGCCTCGGGGGCGGGGCCGCGCAGCAGCAGGACGTAGGCGGCGGGAACGACGCGGAATCGACTCGTCACGCCGGCGACTCTAGGCAGCCGCCGCGCCCGGCGCCCGACCGACGACGGAGGGGCCGGGCACCGCGACGGTGTCCGGCCCCTCCGGGGTGGCTCAGCTGCAGCCGCTGGTGGAGCCGCAGCCCTCGCAGAGGTAGCAGGAACCGGCCGGGCGCATCTTCGTCCCGCAGGTCATGCACAGCGGGGCGTCGGCGGCCTTGCCCAGGCGCAGCTCGAGCAGCTCGGTGGAGCTGCCGACCTCGGGCGGGGCCGGGTCGGCTCCCGCGGTCTCCTCGGGCTTCGGCGTGGCCGCGGGCACCGACGAGCGGAACTCGTCCATGTCCAGGTCACCGTCGGTGCCGTAGCTCTCCGAGACCTGCGCGGTCCGCTCGTCCGCGGAGAAGATCCCCAGCTGCACCCGCTTGTCATAGGGCAGGTGGTCCAGCGCGAGGCGGCGGAACAGGTAGTCCAGCACGCTGGTCGCGATCCGGACGTCCGGGTCGTCGGTCATGCCGGCGGGCTCGAAACGCAGGTTGGAGAACTTCGAGACGTAGAACTCCAGCGGGATGCCGTACTGCAGCCCGACCGAGATCGACATCGAGAACGCGTCCATCACGCCGGCCAGCGTGGAGCCCTGCTTGCCGAGCTTGACGAAGATCTCGCCCAACCCGTCGTCGGGGTAGGAGCCGGCCGTCAGGTATCCCTCGGCGCCACCGACGGTGAACGACACGGTCTCGCTGGGACGCTTCTTGGGCAGCCGCCGTCGTATCGGCCGCTGCTCGACGACCGTGACGGTCTCGGGCTCGGCCTTGCCGTTGCCGCCCTTGCCGGCCGAGAGCGGCTGGCCGACCTTGCAGTTGTCCCGGTAGATGGCCAGGGCCTTCAGCCCGAGGCGCCACCCCTCCAGGTAGATCCGCTCGACGTCGGCCACGGTGGCCCGCTCGGGCATGTTCACCGTCTTGGAGATCGCGCCGGACAGGAACGGCTGCGCCGCGGCCATCATCCGGACGTGCCCCATCGGGGCGATCGAGCGCTCCCCCATCGCGCAGTCGAACACCTCGTAGTGCTCGGGCTTCATGCCGGGCGCCTCGACGACGTGCCCGTGCTCGGCGACGTACTCGACGATCGCCTCGGCCTGCTCGGCCTGGTAGCCGAGCTGGTCCAGCGCGCGGCGCACGGTCTGGTTGACGATCTGCATCGACCCGCCGCCGACCAGCTTCTTGAACTTGACCAGCGCCAGGTCCGGCTCGATGCCGGTCGTGTCGCAGTCCATCATCAGCCCGATCGTGCCGGTCGGGGCGAGCACCGAGGCCTGCGCGTTGCGCCAGCCGTTGGCCTCACCGAGTGCCAGGCACTCCTTCCACGTGAGCGTGGCCAGCTTCTGGATCGCGCTGCTGGCCGGGTTCGCGCGGATCGCGTCGTTGGCCGCGGAGTGCTTGCGGATGACGCGCTGGTGGGCCTCGGCGTTGCGGGCGTAGCCGTCGTAGGTGCCCACGATCCCGGCCAGCTCGGCCGAGCGCTTGTAGGCCGCGCCGGTCATCAGCGAGGTGATCGACCCGGCCAGCGCGCGGCCGCCCTCGGAGTCGTAGGCGTGCCCGGTGGCCATCAGCAGCGCACCCAGGTTCGCGTAGCCGATGCCCAGCTGGCGGAACTGCCGGGTGGTCTCGGCGATCGGCTCGGTCGGGAAGTCGGCGAAGCAGATCGAGATGTCCATCGCGGTGATGATCACCTCGACCGCCCTGGCGAAGGTCTCGGCGTCGAAGCGGTCCTGGTCGTCGAGGAACTTCATCAGGTTCAGCGAGGCCAGGTTGCAGCTGGAGTTGTCCAGGTGCATGTACTCCGAGCACGGGTTCGACGCCGAGATCCGGCCCGACTCCGGGCAGGTGTGCCAGTCGTTGATCGTGCTGTCGTACTGGATCCCCGGGTCCGCGCAGTTCCAGGCCGCCTCGGCGATCCCGTGGAACAGCTTCTTCGCACTGACGTTCTCGATGACCTCGCCGGTCATCCGCCCGCGCAGCCCGAACTCGGTGTCCTCCTCGACCGCGCGCATGAACTCGTCGGTCACCCGGATCGAGTTGTTCGCGTTCTGGTACTGCACCGAGGTGATGTCGGTACCGCCGAGGTCCATGTCGAACCCGGCGTCGCGCAGCACCCGGACCTTGGCCTCCTCCTTGGCCTTGGTCTCGACGAACTCCTCGATGTCGGGGTGGTCCACGTCGAGCACGACCATCTTCGCCGCGCGCCGGGTGGCGCCGCCGGACTTGATGGTGCCCGCGCTGGCGTCGGCGCCGCGCATGAACGACACCGGGCCCGACGCCGTGCCGCCGGAGGACAGCAGCTCCTTCGAGGAGCGGATGCGGGACAGGTTCAGGCCGGCGCCGGAGCCGCCCTTGAAGATCAGGCCCTCCTCGCGGTACCAGTTCAGGATCGACTCCATGGTGTCGTCGACCGAGAGGATGAAGCACGCGCTGACCTGCTGCGGCGAGCTGGTCCCGACGTTGAACCAGACCGGGGAGTTGAAGCTGAACACCTGGTGCAGCAGCATCCAGGTCAGCTCGTGGTCGAAGATCTCGGCGTCGGCGTCGGTGGCGAAGTAGCCGTTCTCGACACCGGCCCGGCGGTAGGTGCCGACCACACGGTCGATCAGCTCGCGCAGGCTCGACTCCCGCTGCCCGCTGCCCACGGCGCCGCGGAAGTACTTGCTGGTGACGATGTTGGTCGCGTTCACCGACCACTCGCTCGGGAACTCCACACCGCGCTGCTCGAAGTTCACGGTGCCGTCGCGCCAGTTGGTCATGACGACGTCGCGGCGCTCCCAGGTCACCTCGTCGTAGGGGTGGCTCCCGGCCGTGGTGAACACCCGCTCGACGGTCAGCCCGGCCCGGCGCCCCTTGTCCCCGGGGCGGCCCCCGCTCTTGCCGGGACGACCGGAGCGCGAGGTCTTGCCCGGCTCCGCTGCTTCGGTGCTGCCGGCGCCGTTCGTGGCAGTGCGATCTGCGGCCTGCTCGGCCGCCGTCGGGCCCCCGACGGTCTCGGTCATGAACGTCCCTCTTCCGCTTCCGACGTGTACTCGAGTCCGCGCACTGGGAACGCGCGGACCGCGGTGCCGTCCGCGGGATCTCCCGCATCCGACACCGTGTTCCCCTCCGGCCGGAGCCGCAATCCCGCGCCGCTGTCCGCGCCGCGGGCCCCGCTCAGTCCGGTGGGGTGCCACCCGCGCCGTCGGCTGCTTCCCCGGCAGCCGCGCAACGCAGGTCGGCGATCTCCTTCTCGAAATCCTCGATCGACGAGAACGCCCGGTAGACGCTCGCGAACCGCAGGTAAGCGACCTCGTCGAGCTCGCGTAGCGGTCCGAGGATCGCCAGCCCCACCTCGTGGCTGGGAATCTCGGCCGCGCCGCCCGCCCGCACGCACTCCTCGACCTTGTGCGCCAGTTGTGCCAGCTCGTCCTCGTCCACGGGCCGGCCCTGACATGCCCTCCGAACCCCGCTGACCACCTTCGGCCGGCTGAACGGTTCGGTCACCCCACTGCGCTTGACGACGGCGAGCACGGCCTCCTCGACCGTGGTGAACCGCTTCGCGCACGCCGCGCAGGACCGGCGACGGCGGGTGGCAGTCCCGTCGTCGGCGGTCCGGGAGTCGATCACCCGGGAGTCCGGGTGGCGGCAGAACGGGCAGCGCATGGGCGAGCTCCCCTTCCGAGATCCGTCCCGACCCCCAACCTGTGGGATAACGACACGAATGTAACCCCTACATGTAGGGGTGCGCCATCCCCGACCGCGTTCGGCGCGTCACTTCGCCCGATCGTGCTCCGCAGCCTTGCACACCGATGATCGACGGCCGGAGCAGCTCGGGCGTGCCGCGCGCGGACGTCCGCGCAGCTCAGCCGACCGTCGGCTCGCCCGCGCCGTCCGCCGGGTCCGACCGAGGCCGTCCGCCCGCCGGACGCATCGGGGACACGCCGCGAGGACGCGCCGGACGGGTCGGCACCGAGACCGCCGCGGACGTCCGGTCAGGGCGGCGCGTCCGACCCCGAGGAACCGGTGCCCCGCGGCGCCTGCCGCGCGGACACCGGCACTCCGGACTGCACCGCGGGCGCGGACGTCGCACCGGCCGGAGCGGCGCGACCGGCCGCGGTCTCCGCGAGCAGGCCCAGGGCCACGACCACCACGGCCGAGCACAGCACCACCGCGGCCCCGACCAGGAACCGCTCGGCGCGGGTACCGACGCCGGGACGCGGCGAGCCGGGCCGGGCGACGCGCGGCGGGGCCAGGCACGCGCGCGTCCGCGGCACGGGGCCCGGCGCGGGCG
>CBIHNM010000069.1:0-16883 GCA_966211265.1 uncultured Pseudonocardia sp. | reverse complement strand
GCCGGCTGGCCCCCCGCGGGGCCGGCGGCGTGTCCGCGCTCTCGCGGTCGTCGGCGGCCGGCGCGGCCGGCGTCGTGCCGTCCCCGGCGGAGTACTCGCTCAGGTTGGCGTGCACCGCGTCCAGGTAGCGCCGGACGGCGGCGCTGCAGGCCTGCGAGCAGTCGGCCTCGCCGGCCGCGGGGACCCCGGTCTCGCTCCCGGTCACCCGCCGGCACCCGGCGATGTGGCAGACCAGCATCGCGTCCAGCACCGACACCGGTTTCGCGTGCGTGGCCAGGTGCCCGGCGACCGCCCGCAGGGTGGAGCACATCCACGGCACCGCGATCCGCAGGTGCGCCGCCGGGTCGGTGATGTCCGGGTCCGGCCACGCCTTCCCGCCTGCCGCCGTCCACGTCCGCTCCCCGAGCTGGAACAGCCCGAGGGCGTCGCCGGTGCGCAGCTCCGGGTCCCAGCCCGACTCGGCCTCGACCTGCGCGACCACCCACACCGGGGGCAGCTCCGGGCAGTAGTCCCCGGTCAGCTGCTCGATCTCGGGCAACGACTCCCGCGCGAGCGCCGGGATCCGGACGGTGTCGACGCCGGAGGTGGAGCCGTCCGGCTCGCCGCCCTGGGCCGGTGCCGCCCCGATCATCAGGACGGCCACGATCGCCAGCAGCGCCCCCGCGAGGGCGACGGCCGTCGGCCGGGAGGTGGCGGCAGAGCATGTCCGGGGCACCGTTCACCACGCCGGCCCGGCAGCTGCCGGGGCCGCCGTCCACGCCGGCACCCGCGCGGTGCCCGGCCCGGGCGCCGGCGGCCCGATCCGGACGCCGCGGACCGGCCGCAGCGGGCCGATCGACCCGTCGGGTGCGGCGTCGGCGCGCTCCAGGCGGCCGCTCGCGGTCAGGGACTCGACGATGCGGGTCAGGGCGCGCGCGTAGTCCCGCACCGGCTCGGGCAGGTCGTCGGCGGGCAGGGTGAGCAGCGACGTCGCCTCGGCCAGCGGGTCGGACAGCAGCGACCAGTGCGTGACGCGGGGGAGCAGCACCAGGGCCGACCATCCCTCGGCGCCGCTGCGCAGCCGACCGGCCACGGCGTCGTCGAGGGTCTCCGGGCCGTCCGCGGTGACCGCGAGGACCGGGTGCTCGGCGCCCGGCGCGACCGGGGCGATCCGCGCGGCCCGCTCGAGCCCGGACACGCTCGCCCGGCAGACGACCACGTCGGGCAGCCGCCCGGTCCCGCCGACCGTGCCGAGGTCGCGTCCGCGCAGGGCGTGCGCGACGGTGCTGGTGCCGACGCCGCCGGCCAGGCCGCCGACGGTCGGTGCCCGCAGCGCGGTCACTGGACCCCTCCGCGCAGCGCGGCGAGGGTACGCGGGGACGGCGGGTCGTCGTCGCCGTCGACGGTGAGGTCGGGCCGGGCGGGCCCGCGGTCCGCGGCCGGCGGGGGCTCGTCGCGCGCGGCGGAGGGGGCGGCGGCGCCCGCGTCGACGATCAGGTCGTCGCCGTCGAGGGCGACCGACACGCCGATCCGGACCCACCGCGACGCGAGCCCGCGCCACCCCCGCGCGGTCGCCGGTGGGGCCGCCGCGGGATCACCGAGGAGCTCCTCCGGCTCGGCCTCCGGGCGGGCGGTGCCGCGCTGGTCCACCCGCCGGTACGGCGTGACGCGGACCCGGACGTCGACCAGCACGCGGCCCTCGCCGTCCGGGCGGACGCGGCCGGGCAGCACCATCTCGGTGCGCTGTCGGCCGTGCCCGGACCAGCCCAGCAGGGCCCGGTCGGTGCGCGGCCCGGGCAGGTAGCCGGCCAGGACGCGACCGCGCCGCTGCGGGTCGTCCTCGTCCCAGGACAGGTAGTCGGCCGCGAACGCCGCGGCCAGCGCGGCGGCCTCGGCCGGGTCGGGGGCAGGGGCCCGGTCGGGCTCGGCATGGTCGGGCCCGGCGCGGTCGGCCCGCGGGGAGGGCACCGCCGGCGCGGGCGGGTCCGGGGTCGCCGCCGGGGCCGGGGGCTCCGGCGGTGCGGGGGGCTCAGGTGGTGCCGTGCCGCCCGGTGCGGGGGCGGGATCGGCCGGGTCCGGTGCCGCCCACGCGGCCCATCCGTTCGCGGGGGTCGCCGCGCCCCACCCGGTACCGGCGCCCGCCGGAGACGCCGCGGCGGCCGTGCCGGGGCCGGCCGGGGTGACCGGCTCCGCCGCCGGTGCCCATGCGGCCCAGTGCGAGGGCTCCCGGTCCCGGGCGTCCGGCCCCGGCACCGGCGGCACCGGGGGAAAGCCGAACGGGTCCGTCACCGGCTCGGGGTCCGGCGTCGGGCCGGGATCGGGCTCGGGGCGTCGCGGTGTCCACGCGACCGGGCGTGCGGCACGGGTCGCCGGGCCGGGACCGGCGTCTCCGGCCGGTGCGGCACCCGCGCCCGGGGTGGTCGACCGCCCGCCGAACGGGGACGCGGCGGGCTCGGCCCGGCCGAACGGGCCGGGCGCCGACGGGTCCTCCGGCGGGGTATCGGTACCGGACTGCCCGGGGTACCCGGGTCCGTCCGGCGGGACCGGACGCGACGCCGGAGCCGGCGGCGGGTCGTCCAGCCAGGGGTCGGGGCCCTCGGCGCGCGCGGACTGCGCGCGCCCGAACCGGCGGAGCCGTGCCACCGTGGTCACCGGGCCCGGCCGCGCGGGGTGGTGTCGATCTCCTGCGGCCCGACGGCCGTCGACGGCGCAGCGCCGGGGTGCTGGTCCATGGTCCTCCGTCCCGAAGCCGCCGGCGGGGAGCCGTGGGCGGCGCGGAGGGGGACGCTAGGCAGGCCGGCGCGCCCCGGTGGGCACACCGGAGGAGGGCTTCGCGATGGCGAACGCCGGGAGGGCGGCGCCCGGGGGGCTCAGTCCGGGATGTCCCAGGTGTGCACCGGCTGGTTGGCCGCGGAGGCGGCCACGTACCGCTCGACCATCCCGTGCAGCGCCTTCGGGCGGTCCAGGCCGCGGCGCTCGAGCGCGGCGACCGCGTCCACCTGCCACGACGAGCCGGTCTGCCGGGTGGTGCAGCGCCGTTCGAGCACGGTCAGGTAGCGGTCGCAGACCGCCCCGCTCACGCCCCACCGGGCCAGCCCCTCGTGCGCGAGCGGCAGGAGCTTGCGCAGCGCCAGCTCGTCCGGGCGCATCCACCCGGTGCCCGGCCAGTACAGCGGCGCGTCCATGCCGTGCCTGGCGGCGGTCGTGAAGTTCTCCGCGGCGGCCGCGAACGACACCGAGTTCCACAGCGGCTGCTCGGCCTCGACCAGGGTGCGCAGCAGGCCGTAGAAGAACAGCGCGTTCGCCACCATGTCGACGGTCGTCGGCCCGGCCGGGAGCACCCGGTTCTCCAGCCGGACGTGCGGCTCGGCGCCCGAGGTGTCGTAGATCGGCCGGTTCCAGCGCCAGATCGTCCCGTTGTGCAGCGTCAGCTCGGGCAGCTCCGGTGCGCCGTGCTCGCGCAGCTGGGCCATCGGGTCGATGTCGCTGGTGACCGGCATCAGCGCCGGGAAGTACCGGGCGTTCTCGGCGAACAGGTCGAGCACCGAGTCGATCCACCGCTCGCCGAACCACACCCGCGGCCGCACGCCCTGGTTGCGCAGCTCGGGGGTGCGCACGTCGCAGGACTGCTCGAACAGCGGGATCCGCGTCTCGGCCCACAGGTTCGACCCCATCAGGAACGGCGAGTTCGCGCCCAGCCCGAGCTGGACCCCGGCCAGGCACTGGGCGGCGTTCCAGTACCTGCCGAAGTCGGCCGGGGAGACCTGCAGGTGCAGCTGCAGCGAGGTGCACGCGGCCTCCGGGATGATCGTCTCGAAGTCCTCGGCGAGGCGCTCGGAGCCGCCGTTCCCGGTGATGTCGATCCGGATGGGCTCTCCGCGGGCGGTGAGCATCTGGTCGTTCAGGGCGGTGTAGCGGTCGTCCGCAGTGATCGACTCGGCGACCATGTGGTCGGTGCGCAGGGTCGGCAGGATGCCGATCATGACCAGCTGGGTGCGCAGGTCCCCGGCCTTCGCCCCGGCCCCGGCCAGCAGGTCCAGGAGCTCGTGCTCGAGCAGCCGCCACTGGTCGCCGGGCAGCGGCCGCGGGGGCAGGTTCAGTTCCAGGTTCCAGCGGCCCAGCTCGGTCTGGAACTCCTCGGCGTTGATCGTCTCCAGGACGTCGCGCCCGTTCAGCGACGGCGCCAGGTCGGCGTCGACGAGGTTGAACTCGATCTCCACCCCGGTCATCGGCTCGGAGCCGGCGAACGGGTAGTCGCGCAGCATCTCCTCGAGCGTGTCCAGGCAACGCTGCACCTTGATGCGGTAACGCTGGCGGTCGCGACGCGTGAACGATGTCCGGTCGACGACCTGACCCATGCGAGAACCGACCTCCAAGAAGGGGGAGCGCCTGACCAGGACCGGCTCCGGCAGGCGGCACTACACCGTGTCACATCGCCGGATCGAGCGATACCGGCTGACCGGGCTACTGGCCGCGGCGGACGGTCGAGGCAGTGAGATCATCGGTCCCCGTGGCCATTCTCACCCCCGTCGGGCGGGCCGACGACCCGCGCCTGGACGACTATCGCGACCTCACCACGGCCGACCGGCGGCCGGACCGTCCGGGCGGCCGTGGGCTGGTGATCGCCGAGGGGGTCGTCGTGGTCCGGCGGCTGCTGGACTCGCCGTACCCGGTGCGGTCGCTGCTCGGCGTGCCGCGACGCCTGGACGAGCTGGCCGGCGACCTCGACCGGGTTGACGTCCCGGCCTACGCCGCCGACGCCGACGTGATGGCCGAGACCGTCGGGTTCCACCTCAACCGCGGCGTGCTCGCCGTCGCCGACCGGGCCGAGGTCCCGGACCCGGCGGGGCTGGCCGCGCGGGCCCGGGTGCTGGCCGTCTGCGAGGGCGTCGGGGACCACGAGAACCTGGGCTCGCTGTTCCGCAACGCGGCCGCCCTCGGGGTGGACGGGGTGCTGCTCGGGCCCTTCTGCTCGGACCCGCTCTACCGTCGCAGCGTCCGGGTCTCGATGGGACACGTCCTGCGGGTGCCGTTCGCCCCGCTGCCCGGGCCCTGGCCGTCCTCACTGGACCTGCTGCGCGACGCCGGCCTGACGGTCGCGGCGCTGACCCCGTCCCCGGACGCGGTCCCGCTCGCCCGGGCCGGCCTGGCCGGGCGCCGCACGGCCCTGCTGCTCGGCGCGGAGGGACCGGGCCTGTCCGAGGAGGCGCTCGCCGCGGCGGACGTCCGGGTCCGGATCCCGATGGCCACCGGCGTGGACTCGCTCAACGTGGCCACCGCCGCCGCGGTCGCGTTCCACGCCATCACGGGCGGTGACTGACGCCGCGACCCGGCGGGGTGGTCAGCGCTGTCCGCGGACCCCGAGCAGGACCTCGTCCCAGGACGGCATGACCGGCTTGCCCTTCTTCGTCCGCGCCCGGGCGGCCGGGCGGGCGCCGTTCGCGGCCGGCTTGGCGGCGTCGGTGCCGGACCCGGTGGCCTCGTCCGGGGTGTCGGCGCCGGACCCGGTGTCCTCCGTGCTCTCGACAGCGGCGGCGGGCGGGGTGGGCTGCTCGGGTGCGGGGGAGATCCCGGTCGCGGCGGGCGCGGTGGCGGTCTCGGTCGCGTCGGCGTCGGCCGAGGCAGGCCCGGTGGTGTCGGGCTCGGCCGTCGCGGGCTCGGTGCTTTCGGGCTCGGGTGCGGCGTCGGCCCCGGTCTTCTCGACCGTCCCGGGCTCGGCGACGGCCTGCCCGGGCTCCGCCGTCACCGGCTCGGCCGCGGCTGCCGGCTCCGCCGCCGTCGTGCTCGGGGCGGGGGACACGTCGTCGGCCGGGCGGGGCTGCTCGGCCGGACGCGAGGCGGGCGGTGATCCGGCGTAGGCGCTCGGGCCGCGGGTCGGCTCGTCGGCCGGCTGGTCGTCGGTCTCGCGCCGGCGCGTGTCGTGGGCCGGAGGCGGCGGGCTGGACCGGCGCTGCTCCGGGGCGATCCCGCCGCGGGCCGGGCGCGGGTCGCCGGAGGCCACCCGGGCGTCCCCGGCGGTGGCCGCCCGGACGTGGGCGGTGCCGGGCTCGGGAGCGGGCTCCTGCTCCTCGTCCCGGGCGATGTCGATCACCGGCCCGAGCGGGCGCAGCGGTCGGGCCGGAAGGCCCTCGATCAGGTCACTGGCGTGCTCGTCCAGCGCGACGACGGTGCCGCCGTGCGCGCCGGGCTGGAACGCCCAGTGCGCGGCGTTGTCCGAGCGCCCGGCCTGCCAGGACAGCGCGACCACCCACTTGCCGTCCTCGCCCTTCCAGGAGTCCCAGCCCGCGTCGGTGTAGTCCTGGCCGCGCAGGCCGAACGTGTGCGCGACCGTCTCGCCGAGGGTCCGGACGTCGGCGCCGTCGGTGCGCTGCGGATGCGCGCCCTGGGCGAGCTCGGCGGTGCGGGAACGTTCCAGCAGCACGGGGTAGGCGAAGCGTTCGATCTTCTGGACCGGAACTCCGGCGGCGGAGGCGACCTGTTCGACCGACGCCCCGCCCCGGATGCGTGCCTGGATCTCCCGTGGGCGCAACTGACTCTCCAACTCGATCGCGATCTGGCCGAGCCGGGTCACGTCCCCCCGGGCGGCAGCGCGCAGCTGCTCGTCGGCCGGCACGGTGTAGCGCTCGCGGCGGCCCGGGTCCTCGAGGACGACGGCACCGTCCCCGGTCACCCCGACGACCCGCAACGCGCGCATCGATCTGCCCTCCCGCTTTCGTCCCCGTCCGGGTGACGGTAGTTGTCCGGACCCCGGCGTCGGGTGAGGCGCGCCGAGGCGGGATTTCCCTGGTCGACGACGGTCACCGGTCGTGGGGATGTCGGTGTTCTCACGGAACGTACGCAGAATGGCACGCCGCGTCAGGTGTGAGACAGCTGGGGTTCATGTGGTTTCTGTGACTACAGCGAGTTGTCCGGTGATTCCGCCGGGTACACGACGGCCGGGCCTCCCGAAGGACGACCCGGCCGTGTCGGGGGACGGATTCAGCTCTGCTGCTCGACCACCCAGTCGATGCAGGCGGTCAGCGCCGAGACGTCGTCCGGCTCGACGGCCGGGAACATCCCGATCCGCAGCTGGTTGCGGCCCAGCTTGCGGTAGGGCTCGGTGTCGACGACACCGTTCGCGCGCAGCACCGCCGCGATCGCCGCGGCGTCCACCGCGTCGTCGAGGTCGATCGTGCCGACGACCTGGCTGCGGTGCGCGGGCTCGGACACGAACGGGGTGGCGAACGAGCTCTTCTCGGCCCAGCCGTAGAGCCGGTCCGACGAGTCGCGGGTGCGGGCCACGCAGCCGTCGAGCCCGCCCAGGCCGTTCATCCAGTCGACCTGCTCGGCGAGCAGGAACAGCGTGGACAGCGCCGGGGTGTTGTAGGTCTGGTCCTTGCCGGAGTTGTCCACCGCGGTGGTCAGCGACAGGAACGGCGGGATCCAGCGGTCCGAGGCGCCGATCTCGGCGACGCGCTCGAGCGCGGCCGGGCTCATCAGTGCGATCCACAGGCCGCCGTCGGAGGCGAAGCCCTTCTGCGGGGCGAAGTAATAGACGTCGGCCTGGTTCAGGTCGACCGGCAGGCCGCCGGCGCCGGACGTCGCGTCGATCGTGACGAGCTGGTCGGCGGTCGCGCCGTCGGGGCGGGTCACCGGCACCGAGACCCCGGTCGAGGTCTCGTTGTGCGCCCAGGCCAGGACGTCGGCGGAGGGGTCCGTGGTCGGCTCGGGCGCGCTGCCCGGCTGCGCGGAGACGACCACCGGGTCGGCCAGGAACGGCGCCCCCCGGGTCGTCTCGGCGAACTTGGCGGAGAACTCGCCGTAGGTCAGGTGCAGCGAGCGCTCGCGGACGAGGCCGAACGCGGCGGCGTCCCAGAACGCCGTCGAGCCGCCGTTGCCCAGCACCACCTGGTAGCCCTCGGGCAGCGAGAACAGCTCCGACAGACCGGAGCGGACGCGCCCGACCAGCGACTTCACCGGCTTCTGCCGGTGCGAGGTGCCCAGCAGGGACGAGCCGGTGGCGGCCAGGGCGGTGAGCTGCTCCGGGCGGACCTTGGACGGTCCGCAGCCGAATCGGCCGTCCGAGGGCAGCAGGTCGGCGGGGATCTTCAGATCGGTGGGGATCGTCACGGCCTCCAGTGTTGCAGCCCCGCCGCGCCGTGCCATCCGTGCGGTGCTCCGCACCACACCGGCGGGGTCTCGTCGGCCGCCGGGGTCAGCCGTCCGGCGGGGCCCGGTGCGCGCGCCGGTAGGCCAGCGGCGACATCCCGATCTCGGAGGTCAGGTGCATCCGCATCGAGGCCGGGCTGCCGAACCCGGCGCGCGCGGCCAGCCGGTCCACCGGCAGGTCGGTGCGCTCCAGTAGCCGTCGCGCCAGCTCGACCCGGCGGGCGGCGATCCAGCGGGCCGGGCTCAGGCCGGTCTCGGCGCGGAACCGGCGGGTGAACGTGCGCTCGCTCATCGAGGCCCGCTGCGCGAGCTCGGCCAGGGCCAGCGGGCGGTCCAGGTTCTGCAGCGCCCAGGCCCGCGCCGCGGCGGTGCCGGGCCCCTCCTCGTGCGGGACCGGACGCTCGACGAACTGGGACTGGCCGCCCTCCCGCCACGGGGCGACGACGTTGCGCCGGGCCACCGAGGCCGCCACCTCGGCGCCGTGGTCGCGCCGGATCAGGTGCAGGCACAGGTCGATGCCCGCGGCGTTGCCGGCCGAGGTCAGGACGTCGCCGTCGTCGACGAACAGCACGTCGGGGTCGAGCCGGACCTGCGGGAACAGCCGGCGGAACCGCTGGGTGTAGACCCAGTGGGTGGTCGCACGGCGCCCGTCGAGCAGCCCGGCCGCGGCGAGGGTGAACGCGCCGGTGCAGATCGACATCACCCGGGCCCGCCCGCTCGCCCGGCGCAGCAGCGCGACGACCCCGGGGTCCGGCCGTCCGTCCCGGACCGTCGCCGCGTCGCGGGACGCGGGCACGACCAGGGTCTCGGCGTCGGCCAGGGTCGGGCCCCCGTGCTCGGGCTGCACCGACCACCCGTCGGACGTGCGGACCGGGCCGCCGTCGAGCGAGGCCACCCGCACGTCGTAGAGCGGTCGGCCGGCGTCGTCCAGGGCGCCGCCCAGGATCCGGCTCGGGATCGCCAGCTCGAACGCGATCACCTCGGGGACGGCCAGTACCGCGACCCGGTGGGCGCGCGCTCGGTCGTCAGGCATGGCCGGATCTTGACACATCTCGTCCGTCCGGCCACTTCCGCCCGGAGATCCGGTGCCGAAAAGTGATCCCGGTGAGCGACCTCCGTGCCCCCGCGCCCGTCGACGTGCCGGCCCGCCGGCGCCGGATCCACCCGGCCTGGTGGGCCGCCGGCGCGACGTTCCTCGCGCTGCTCGGCGCGGCCGGGTTCCGGTCCACGCCCGGGGTGATGGTCGAGCCGCTCAACGCCGAGTTCGGCTGGTCGATCGGGGCGATCTCGTTCGCGCTGTCGGTGAACCTGGCGCTGTTCGGGCTGACCGCGCCGTTCGCGGCCGCGCTGATGGAACGCTTCGGTGTGCGCCGGGTGGTCAGCGGCGCGCTGGTGATGGTCGCGATCGGCAGCGGCCTGACCGTGTTCATGAGCTCGGTCTGGCAGCTGGTGCTGCTCTGGGGCGTCGTGGTCGGCCTGGGCACCGGGTCGATGGCGATGGCGCTGGTGGCCACCGTCGTCGGGCGCTGGTTCGTGGCCCGGCGCGGGCTGGTCTCGGGGATCCTCACCGCGGCCACCGCGACCGGGCAGCTGATCTTCCTTCCGCTGATCGCGGCCGTGGTGGAGACCGACGGCTGGCGCCCGGCCGCGCTGACGATCTCCGCGGCGGCGCTGCTGGTCGTGCCGGTGGTGCTGGCGATGCTGCGCGACCGCCCGTCGGACCTGGGGGTGGCGCCCTACGGCGGGATCGCCGCCGACGTGGTCGCGGCGCCACCCCGCAGCGGTGTCGCGGCGATGGCGGTAAGGGCGCTGGGCGCCGCCGTCCGGGTACGGACGTTCTGGCTGCTGGTCGGCGGGTTCTTCGTCTGCGGTGCCACGACGGCCGGGCTGGTCCAGTCGCACTTCGTCCCGGCCGCGCACGACCACGGGATGCCGGCCACGACGGCCGCGAGCCTGCTCGCCGTGGTCGGGGTCTTCGACCTGGTCGGGACGGTCGCGTCCGGCTGGCTGACCGACCGCTGCGACCCGCGCGTGCTGCTCGCCGTCTACTACGGACTGCGCGCGGTCTCGCTCGCGCTGCTGCCGCCGCTGTTCGGCTCGGACCTGAACGCCAGCATGTTCGCCTTCGTGATCTTCTACGGGCTGGACTGGGTGGCGACGGTCCCGCCGACGCTGGCGCTGTGCCGGGAGGTCTTCGGGCCGTCCGCGCCGATGGTGTTCGGCTGGATCTTCGCCTCGCACCAGCTCGGCGCGGCGTTCGCGGCCCTGGTCGCCGGGCTGGTGCGCGACGCCCTGGGCAGCTACGACGCCGCATGGTTCGGCGGGGCGGTGCTGTGCGTGCTGGCCGCCGTGCTCTCGATCGCGATCCGGAGGTCCGCGGCCCGGGCCGCCGCGCCGGTCTGAGCACCGGCAGGGCCCGGGTCCCGTCGGGGAAACGTGTCCCACGGTTGCGCGCCGAACTGCCAGGATGCCAGGCACCAGCAGAGCAGCCGGGGGCGAGGACATGAGCGACACACCCGATCGACCGGGGGGCCGGGACGACGACACCGACCGGCCCCCGCCGTACCCGCCGCAGGGCCACCCGCCCGATTCCCAGCCCGGACCGCCGCCCCACCCGCAGCCGGGATACGGAGCGCCGTACCCCGGGCCGCCGCAGCAGGGCGGACATCCACAACCGGGCGCCCATCCACAGGCCGGGTGGGGACAACAGCCCGGCTACGTGCCCCCGTGGCAGCCCCCGCGCCCGGGCATCGTCGGGCTCGCCCCGATCAGCGGGCCCGACATGCTGACCGCGGCGTTGCGCTACATCCGCTCGCACTGGCTGGTCACGCTGGTCCCCTCGGCGGTGGTGATGGCCGTGATGACGGTGGCGCAGGTGCTGCTGCAGCTTCGGCTCACCTCGACGATCGGCGCTGTGCAGAACGGTGTCCCGTCGGGGGTCTTCGGCCCGGGCTTCCTCACCGACGTGATCGAGTTCGGCGTCGTCGTCATGGTGCTCGCCGTCGTGCTCTACCCGTTCGTGTTCTCGACCCTCAACTCGGTGCTGGTCCCGGCCGTGCTCGGCCGGACCGTGCCGTTCGGGCAGGCGCTGCGGGCCGGCCTGCGCCGGACGCCGACGATGCTGGGGTACTACGTCGTGGTCACCCTGATCGGGCTCGTGGTGGTCGGTGTCGGGATCGGGCTGGCGTTGCTGATCGGGTTCGCCGGTGACGGCTCCGGGCTCGCGATCCTGGCCGCGGTGCTCGTCGGCATCGCCGGCTACGCGGTGGCGGCCTGGATCGCGGTGACGCTCATGCTCGCGGCGCCGGCCCTGGTCGTGGAGGGGATAGGCGTCGGGGCGGCGTTCGCGCGCTCGCGAGCGCTCGTCCGCGGTGCGTGGTGGCGCAGCTTCGGCATCCTGCTGCTCGCCTGCGTCGCCGCGGGTGCGGTGGGCGCGCTGATCAGCATCCCGACCAGCCTCATCGGTGCCGGAACGCTGACGTCGGCGATCATCGCCTCGCCCGGAGGCGTGCCGTCCATGTCGGCGTTCGGGCCGTACTTCGTGATCCTCGGGATCGGATCGTGGATCGGGGGCAGCGTCGCGCTGCCGTTCGGCGCCGGGGTCGTCGGACTGATCTATGTGGACCGGCGGATGCGGACCGAGGGCTACGCCCGCGAGCTGGCCGTGCAGGCCGGCGTCGCGGGGGCGTAGACGCGCCCCGGCCGCACCGGGTACCTGTAGGTGATCGAGTTGCCATCGAACCGCGAGGAGCGACCGTGACGGTCACCGTCGAGGACCTGACGCCGATCGGCCGCGAGCTGAACCGGCCCGAGTCCGTACTGGCCACCGCGGCCGGCGATCTCTACACCAGCAACGCCGACGGCGGGGTCAGCCACCTGCACCCCGACGGCACCCACTCCCGCTACCTCGGGACCACCGCGGACCTGCCCGGCCCGGTGCACCCCAACGGCATCGCGCTGGAGGCCGACGGGTCGTTCCTGCTCGCCCACCTCGGCGCGGGCGAGCGGGAGGGCGGGGTGTTCCGGCTGCACCGCGACGGCCGGCTGACCCCGGAGATCCGGGAGGTCGACGGCGTCGCGCTGCCGCCGACCAACCACGTCACCCGGGACCACCGGGGCCGCCTGTGGATCACGGTGTCCACCACCGCGCACCCGCGCGACACCGACTTCACCCCGGACGCGAAGAGTGGCTTCGTCGTGTTCGACGACGGCCGCGGCCCCCGGATCGTCGCCGACGGCCTGGGCTACACCAACGAGTGCCTGCCCTCGCCGGACGGGCGCTGGCTCTACGTGAACGAGACGTTCACCAGGAGGCTGTCCCGCTTCCCGCTCACCGACGCCGGTGAGCCCGGCCCCAAGGAGGTCGTCGCCGAGTTCGGCCCCGGCGAGTTCCCGGACGGGCTCGCACTCGACGTCGAGGGTGGGGTCTGGGAGGCGTGCGTGGTGTCCAACCGGGTGCTGCGGGTGCACCCGGACGGGCACGTGGAGACCTGGCTGAACACCGCCGACCGCGGCCACGTCGAGGGGGTGGAGGAGGCCTGGCTGTCCGGGCGGATGCGCGCGGCCCACGTCGGTGGCCGCGGCGGGTTCTCCCCGCTCGGGCAGGTGTCCTCGCTGGCGTTCGCCGGGCCGGAGCGCCGCACGCTCGTGCTCGGGTCGCTGCGCAACTCCCACCTGATCTCCGCGCCGGCGCCGGTCGCGGGCGTCGAGCCGCCGCACTGGCACCACCGGTCCTAGACGACCACGGGGCCCCGCGGGACGGGACGCGCCCGCCCGCGGGGCCCCGGTGGGAGCCGGACGGTCAGGCGCTGCCGACCAGGTCCCAGCCGTCGACCTCGTGCGGGGAACGCGGACCGGGCCCGATGTACTGCGCGGACGGGCGGACCAGCTTGTTCTCCCGCTTCTGCTCCATGATGTGCGCCGACCAGCCCGCGGTGCGGGCGCTGGTGAACATCGCCGGCATCATGTGCGGCGGCACCTGGGCGAAGTCCAGGATCACCGCGGCCCAGAACTCGACGTTGGTCTCGATCGGGTGGTCGGGGCGGCGCTCGCGCAGGATCGACAGGGCGGCCTTCTCCAGCGCGGCGGCCACCTCGAAGCGCGGCGCGCCGAGCTCCTGGCAGGTGCGGCGCAGCACGCGGGCCCGCGGGTCCTCGGCCCGGTAGACCCGGTGCCCGAAGCCCATCAGCTTCTCCTTGCGGTCCAGGATGCCGCGGACGAGCGCGTCCGGGTCCCCGGTGCGCTCCACCTCGTCGATCATCGGCAGCACCCGGGCCGGCGCGCCACCGTGCAGCGGGCCCGACATCGCGCCGATCGCGCCGGACAGCGACGCCGCGACGTCGGCGCCGGTGGAGGCGATCACCCGCGCGGTGAACGTCGAGGCGTTCATGCCGTGCTCGGCGGCCGAGACCCAGTACGCGTCGACGGCCTTGACGTGCGCCGGGTCGGGCTCGCCGCGCCAGCGCGTCATGAACCGCTCGGTGATCGTCGAGCACTCGTCGATCCGGGACTGCGGCACGGCCGGGACGCCGATCCCGCGCGCGGACTGCGCGACGTAGGACAGCGCCATCACCGAGGCGCGGGCCAGGTTCTCGCGGGCCTCGGCCGGGTCGATGTCGAGCAGCGGGCGGTAGCCCCAGTAGGGGGCGAGCATGGCCAGCGCGGCCTGCACGTCGACCCGCACGTCACCGGTGTGCACCGGCAGCGGGAACGGCTCGGCGGGCGGCAGGCCGTGACCGAACCGGCCGTCGACGAGCAGGGCCCACACGTTGCCGAACGTGACCTTGCCGGCCAGGTCCTCGATGTCGACGCCGCGGTAGCGCAGCGCGCCGCCGTCCTTGTCCGGCTCGGCGATCTCGGTGCGGAACGCGACGTGTCCCTCGAGGCCCGACTTGAAGCCGGGCGGCGGCGGGGGTACCTCGTGGGGTGCGGTCGAGGCTTCTGCGGACACCGGGTCTCCTTCGGCTGGGGTCCTCCGCGGACGGGCGACCGGTGGGACGCGAGTGCCGCGGCCGACGCCGGTGCCGGGGCCCCGGAACGTCCGCTGTGCACGGATCCGGAACCAGCGCCACCTTCCTCCCGGTAGCACCCGGGAGCAACGTCGCGGGCCGTGTCATGTGTCACGACCGCTTCTCGTCACCCGATCCGGTGTGACGGGGTCCGATCGGCGGGGTGCGGGCGTGCCCGTGGGCACCTACCGTCGCAGGCGGTACCCCGTGAGGAGACGCCGATGTCGGACAGCACGCTGGAACGGTCCCTTCCCCGGATGCGGATCGACTACGAGAGCCACCCCCTCGACGTCGACGACCTGGCGCCGACCTGGCACGAGCAGCTGGCGGCCTGGATGGACGCGGCACGCGAGGCCGGTCTCCCGGAGCCGAACGCGATGGTGCTGGCCACGGCCGACGAGCACGGCGTCCCGTCCTCCCGCACGGTGCTGTGCAAGGGCCTCGACCGGCGCGGCGTCGTCCTCTACACCAACTTCACCTCGCACAAGAGCCGCGACCTGAACCTGACCCGGGTCGCGTCGGTGACGTTCCCCTGGTTCGGCATGCACCGCCAGGCCCAGCTCACCGGCCGGGTGGAGCGCTGCACCGACGCCGAGTCCGACGCCTACTGGGCCGGGCGCCCGCGAGGCTCGCAGCTGGGCGCGTGGGCCTCGGCGCAGTCGAGCGTCGTCGCCCGTCGGGCCGTGCTCGACGACGCGTTGGGCACGGTGACCCGGCGCTTCGAGGGGGCCGAACAGATCCCGCGGCCCCCGCACTGGGGCGGCTGGCGGATCGTGCCGTGGCAGGTCGAGTTCTGGCAGGGCCGCTCCGACCGGATGCACGACCGCCTCCGCTTCGAGCAGACCCGGGACGAGACCTGGCAGGTCCGCCGCCTGGCGCCCTGACCCGGGCCCCGCACACGCGGGGCCGTGGCGCGGAACTCCGTGGGCGGCGCGCTTGCGTCGTGTAACTGTGGTGGCGTGAGCAGCTCCGACCCGCACGGTCCCACCCAGCCGGTGCCCGGCCCCGGTGGCGCCACCTCCCGGCTGACCGGTGCGGTCCGGGCCGCGTTCGCCGACACCACGCCGCTGCGCACGCCCGCCTACCGGCGCCTGTGGTCGGCCGGGGTGATCACCGTGATCGGGGCGCAGCTCTCGGTGGTCGCCGTGCCGACCCAGATCTATGCGATGACCGGGTCGTCGGCCTACGTCGGGCTGACCGGGCTGTTCGGGCTGGTCCCGCTGGTGGTGTTCGGGCTGTGGGGCGGCGCGATCGCGGACGCGGTGGACCGGCGGGTGATGCTGCTGTGCACCGGGTCGGGGATCGCGGTCACCTCGCTGGCGCTGTGGGTGGTCTCGGCGGCCGGGGTCGGCAACGTCTGGCTGGTCCTGACGCTGTTCGCGGTCCAGTCGGCGATGCTGGCGATGAACCAGCCCACGCGCAGCGCGGTGATCCCGCGGCTGCTGCCGGCCGAGCAGCTCCCCGCCGCGAACGCGCTGAACATGACCGTCGTCCAGATCGGCGCCGTGATCGGCCCGCTGCTGGCCGGGGTCCTGATCCCGGTCGTCGGGCTGGCCACGCTCTACCTGGTCGACGCCGTGTTCCTGCTGGCCACGCTGTGGGCGACCTGGCGGCTGCCGCCGATCCCGGCCACGCTCGACGCGGGCGGGGCGCGGTCCTCGGCCGGGTTGCGCTCGGTGGTCGAGGGGTTCCGCTACGTCGGCCTGCACAAGGTCCTGCTGGTGTCGTTCCTGGTCGACGTCGTGGCGATGGGTTTCGGGATGCCGCGGGTGGTGTTCCCGGAGATGTCGGAGACGGTGTTCGGCGACCCCCCGGGCGGGGGTATCGCGCTCGGCCTGCTGTTCGCGGCGATCCCGCTCGGGATGGTCGCCGGCGGGGTGCTGTCGGGCTGGCTGCAGCGCGTGCAGCGTCAGGGGGTCGCCGTCGTCGTCGCGATCTGCGTGTGGGGTCTGGGGGTGGCGCTGTTCGGGCTGCTCGGGTCGCTGTGGCTGGCCGTGTTCGCGCTGGCCGTGGCCGGTGCCGGGGACCTGGTGAGCTCGGTGTACCGGTCCTCGATGTTGCAGACCGTGGCCACCGACGAGATGCGCGGCCGCATGCAGGGCGTGTTCATCGTCGTCGTGGCCGGCGGCCCGCGGCTGGCCGACCTGTGGCACGGCCCGACCGCCGCGGCGGTCGGCCCCGGCCTGACCGCGACGATCGGCGGGGTCGCGGTCGTGGTCGTCACCCTGCTGGTGGTGGCCCGGTTCCCGGAGTTCCTGCGCTACCGTGCGCCGGTAGCCGGGGCGTGAGCCCGCGCCCGCCCAGCCGGGACCACGGGCCGACGTCGCGCCCGGCCGGCCGGTGACACTGATCGCTGCGTTCTGCGGATTCCGACGGGCGGGCTAGCGTGTCCCTGCGAAGCAGACGATCCCCAGCTGTGAGAGGGAACCTCCACATGTCCGACGAGAAAGCCGCCGCCTCCGCGGTTCTCCAGTACGACGGCGGCGAGTTCGAGACGACCGTGCACACCCCCACCGAGGGTGCACAGGCCGTCGACGTGAGCAAACTGCTCGGCAAGACGGGGCTGGTGACCTACGACCCCGGGTTCACCAGCACCGCGGCCTGCTCCTCGGCCATCACCTACATCGACGGCGACGCCGGCATCCTGCGCTACCGCGGGTACCCGATCGACGAGCTCGCCAACAACTCGTCCTACCTCGAGGTCAGCTACCTGCTGATCTACGGGGAGCTGCCCAGCAAGCAGCAGCT
>CBIHNM010000068.1:0-16958 GCA_966211265.1 uncultured Pseudonocardia sp. | reverse complement strand
GTCTCGGTGGCCGTGGCCGCGTCGGGCGTACATCGCGTCGAGCGCGGTCGGGAGCGCCGGGCGGCGGTGGCGCATCCGCGACGCTCCGGCACGTGGGGCGTCGAGCCACGGACCCGGCGCCGTGCCGTCCACGTGGAGCACGACCCGGCACGCCGCTGCCTGGTCCGGCCACCCGCCCGGGTGCGGCGCCCTCCGCCGTGCGAGCCGGGAGCGGGGGACCCGGCATGCCCGCAGACCTCCGGCGTCCACGTCCCGGACCGCAGGTCCTGACCCGAGCGCCGTCGGACGCTTCCTCGACCCGGCCCGGTATCGCCGAGCCGGACGGTGCCGGACGCGCTCCGTCCTGCCCGCGACCGAGCCGGCCGTAGCCGGGCCGCCCCGCGCGGCGACACCCGAGGGGCGGTGCCGGTCCGCGGCGCCGCTGCATCGGAACGCCCGGTGGGGCCGCCGAGCACGTGGACCCGGACCGCTCGGGCGCCCGTGCCGGTCACGTCGTGCCGCTCGGAGGGTGGACGGTGCCGGCTCCTGCGGGCTCGTCCGGCCCGATCGCGCGGTCCGGGTATCAGCCGAGTCCGCGCACGCAGGGGCGGCGGACGGGCAGGCACGAGCGACGGTCACCGACTGCGTCGACAGTTGTCGCCCGGGGGAGCGGTGTCGGTCCAGGGGCGCGACCCCCGCCGACCCGGATCAGCGGGGGCCGGTCCCGCGACACCGCCCTCGGCCACGACGTGGTTTCACGTGAAACACCCGGGGGACTGTCAGTCCCGCCCCTGCACGCCCATGATCGTCGCGATCCGCTCGAGGTCCTCGACCGAACCGAACTCGACGACGATGCGCCCCTTCCGTTTGCCGACCTCGACCCGAACCCGGGTGTCGAACGCGTCCGACATCCGGTTCGCCACGTCGGTGATCTCGGCAGGGGTCTCGGTCGCCTTACGTGCCGGGCGCTCCTTGGCCGGCCCCTCCTGGCGGGCCAGCACGACCGCCTCCTCGGTCGCACGCACCGACAGTCCCTCGGCCACGATGCGGGTCGCGAGGTCCTCCTGCTTGCCGGCGTCCTCCAGGCCCAGCAGCGCGCGGGCGTGCCCGGCACTGAGCACACCGGCCGCCACGCGGCGCTGCACCGTCACCGGCAGCCGCAACAGGCGGATCATGTTGGTGACGACCGGGCGGCTGCGTCCGATCCGGTCCGCGAGCTCGTGGTGGGTCACGCCGAACTCCTCGAGCAGCTGCTCGTAGGCGGCGGCCTCCTCGAGCGGGTTCAGCTGGACCCGGTGGATGTTCTCCAGCAGGGCGTCGCGGAGCATCGCGTCGTCGGCGGTGTGCCGGACGATCGCGGGCAGCACCTCGAGGCCCGCGCGCTGCGCGGCCCGCCACCGGCGCTCACCCATGATCAGTTCGTAGTCGCGGCCACTCGCCCGGACCACGATCGGCTGCAGCAGGCCGAACTCACGGATCGAGTGCTCGAGCTCGGCGAGGTGCTCGTCGTCGAACTGGGTGCGCGGTTGCTTCGGGTTGGGCACGATCCGCGCGAGCGGGATCTCCCGGTACTCGGCCCCGCCGTCGACCACCTCCGGTGTGTCCACAGTGGAGGCTGCACCGTCCGGCAGGGGAGCGGTGGCGGGCAGGCCCGGCCGGCTCAGCGGCGCGGGCCCGGAGTCGGGCCGCGACGGCGCACCCGGCTCGGCGACCGGGCCGGTCGGGATCAGGGCCGCCAGGCCACGCCCGAGACCCCCCTTGCGTTCGGCCATCGGCTCTACCGTCCGTTCGTGCGGCCGGGTTCGGCCCGGAGGTTCGCGCCGTACTCCGCGATCTCGCGTGCCGCGTCGACGTAGCTCATCGCTCCGCGTGAGCCGGGATCGTAGGCGAGCACGGTCTGGCTGTAGCCGGGCGCCTCGGAGACCTTCACGCTGCGCGGGATCACGGTGCGCAGGGCGGTCGGCCCGAAGTGCTGGCGCACCTCGGACGTCACCTGGTCGGCCAGCTTGGTCCGGCCGTCGTACATCGTCAGCAGGATCGTCGACACGTGCAGCGACGTGTTCAGGTGCGAGCGCACCAGGTCGATGTTGCTCAGCAGCTGGCCGAGGCCCTCCAGCGCGTAGTACTCGCACTGGATCGGGATCAGCACCTCGGCCGCGGCGACGAGCGCGTTGACCGTCAGCAGGCCCAGCGACGGCGGGCAGTCGATCAGGACGTAGTCCACGTCCAGGTCGGCCAGCGCGTCGTCGGTCAGCGCCTGGGACAGCCGGGCCTCCCGGGCCACCATGCTGACCAGCTCGATCTCGGCGCCGGCCAGGTCGATCGTGGCCGGCACGCAGAGCAGGTTGGGCGAGGCGGAGCTCTCCACCGCGGCCTCGCGCAACTCGATCTCGCCGAGCATCACCTCGTACACCGACGGGGTGCCGGTCCGGTGCTCGACCCCGAGCGCGGTGCTGGCGTTGCCCTGCGGGTCGAGGTCGACGACCAGGACACGGATCCCGTGCATGGCCAGGGCCGCCGCCAGGTTGACGGTGCTGGTCGTCTTCCCGACCCCGCCCTTCTGGTTGGCGACGGTGAGGATCCGGCGCGACGACGGCCGCGGCATGCCGTGCTTGTCCGGATGCAGCACCCGGGCGGCCCGCTCCGCCTCGTCCGCGATCGGGGTCCAACCGAGACTCACGCGAGGCCCTCTCTCCGATGTTTCACGTGGAACAGCCGAGTCCGTACTCATCGTCGCTGCTCCTTCCTGCGGTTGCGGCCCCTGTCGGCGCCGTGCCGGGGCCGGCCCTGCTTCGACCCTCCGCGCCCGGCCGGCATCCGCTCGATCGCGACCACCGTCGTCGGTGGCTCGACGATCCCGGAGCCGCACTCCAGGATCCTCGGTTCACCGCCGCCGAGCGTGCGCACCGCCGCACGGTCCCGCTCGACCTCCTCGGCCACCGACGCGCCCTTGAGGACCAGCATGCTCCCGCCGTGGCGGACGAGGGGCAGGCAGAGACCGGTCAGCCGGGCCAGCGGCCCGACGGCACGTGCGGTCACCACGTCGGCTCCCTCCCATCGTCGCAGCACCGCGGACTCCTCGGCCCGGCCGCGTTCGACGGCGATCGACAGACCCAGATCCTCGATGACCTCGTCCAGCCAGTCCACCCGGCGCGCGAGAGGCTCCACGAGAACGATCCGCAGATCCGGCCGGGCCAGCGCCAACGGTATCCCGGGCAGGCCCGCTCCCGAACCCACGTCCACGACCTTCGCCCCCTCGGGGACGAGTTCACCGAGGACCGCCGAGTTCAGGACGTGCCGGTCCCAGAGACGGTCGTTCTCCCTGGGACCGATCAGCCCACGTTCCACACCCGACGTCGCGAGGTGCTCGACGTAGCGGACCGCGGACGCGAGCCGGTCGCCGAACACCTCCCGCGCCGCCGGCGGGGGCGGGGGAGGCGTTGCGGCGACCGGGTCGGAGTCGCTCATGGATTCTCTGCCGATATCGGTCTCACCAGCTTCTCGGCCTGATGGGCGTCTCTCCGGGTGCTGATGTCGTGCCGCACGGCTCGACTCAGGAATCCGGGAGGACGACCACCTGGCGGCGCGGCTCCTCGCCCTCGCTCTCGCTGACGACACCCTTCACGGACGCGACGGCGTCGTGCACCACCTTGCGCTCGAACGGGGTCATCGGCCGCAACCGCACCGGCTCGCCGGTGGCCTTGACGTCGGCCGCCGTCTGCCGGCCGAGCTCGGTCAGCTCGTCACGCCGGCCCTGACGCCAGCCCGCGATGTCGAGCATCAGCCGGCTGCGGTTGCCCGACGCCTGCTGCACGGCCAACCGGGTCAGCTCCTGCAGGCTCTCGAGCACCGAGCCCTTGTCGCCGACCAGCTTGTTGAGGTCGTCGCCGCCGTCGATGCTGACGATCGCGCGCCCGCCCTCGACGTCGAGGTCGATGTCGCCGTCGAAGTCCAGGACGTCGAGCAACTTCTCCAGGTAGTCCCCGGCGATGTCGCCCTCCTGGATCAGGACGTCCTCACCGGTGGGCTTGCTCGGCTCCGGGGTCTGCACGTCACCGTCCTGTGCGGTCTTCGGCACGGTGTGTCTCCTCTCCACGTGAACGCATGGGGCGCGCCCGGACCACGCGGCGGCCGTTGTCGTGGCCCAGCCCGCCGGGCCGAGTGGCGCGTGTGGGCTAGCGGCGCTTGTTGCGCTTGCCGGCCCCAGGCCGGGATCCGCCGGACTTGCTGCCCTGGGACGGGCGCTTTCCGGACGACCCACCGGGTGTCTTCACCGGCTTCGCGCCGGGCTTCTTCTGCCCGCCGGACGGGCGGGCACCGTTGCCGCCCGACGAGGCACCGTTCACGCCGGACCCGTTGCCGTTGGTCGGTACGACGCCGTTCGACGTCGGGGCGTCCTCGGTCGGCTCGGCGTCGCTCTCCGGCATCTCCGGCTCGTCGGCGGACTCGGCGCCGTCGGCGCCGTCGGAGGCCTTGCGGTCCTGCGGACGGATCGGCTTCTGCCCGGGCTTCGGGGCCAGCGACTTGGCGGCCTCCGCCGT
Source organism: uncultured Pseudonocardia sp. (assembly GCA_966211265.1). GTDB lineage: Bacteria > Actinomycetota > Actinomycetes > Mycobacteriales > Pseudonocardiaceae > Pseudonocardia. Next base: position 12,438 of record CBIHNM010000068.1, on the reverse strand, counting down.
CTTCTCGCGCTTCTCCGACTCCTCCGCGTCGATCCGCTTGTAGACGACGTACTGCTGGCCGAGCGTCCAGAGGTTGTTCGTGACCCAGTAGAACAGCACCGCGAGCGGCAGGAACGGTGCACCGACGACGACACCGATCGGGAACACGTACAGCATCAGCTTGTTCATGATCGCGGCCTGGGGGTTCCCGGCCTGCGCCTCGGCCTGGCGGGCCACCGAGTGCCGCGCCGTGATGTGGGTGAAGATCCCGGCCGCGATCATGAGCGGGATCATCACGAGCCACTGGTAGACGAGGTTCCCACCGAGCATCTCCACGCTGGGGACGCCCTGGCCGCCGAACCCGCCGAGGGGGAAGACCGCCGCGCCGAGCTTGGACCCGAGCAGGTTGGAGTCGACGAACGAGCGGACCTCGTCGGCGCCGAAGAAGTAGTTCTCGGTCTTGCCCGGCTTGAACTCGCGCAGCACGTGGAACAGACCGATGAACACCGGCACCTGGACGAGCACCGGCAGGCAGCCGCCGAGCGGGTTCGCGCCGTTCTCGGACTGCAGCTTCTGCATCTCCGTGGCGAGCTTCTGCCGGTCGTTGGCGTACTTCTTCCGGAGCTTCTGCATCTCCGGTGCCATCTGCTGCATCTTGCGCATCGACCGGACCTGGCCGACGAACGGCTTGTAGAGCAGGGCGCGCAAGGTGACGACGAGGAACACCACCGACAGCGCCCAGGCGAAACCGCTCGTGTTCCCGAAGACGAAGCTGAACACCTCGTGCCACAGCCACATGATGAAGCTGATCGGGTAGTAGATGAAGTTCAGCACGGCGCTTGCTCCTCGCGGTCTCGGGCGTGGCCCGTGGTGCGGTCCTCGGCCGAGGGGCCTCTCGATCGGGAAGAAGTCGTCTCACGACGCGGCGGAACCGGGTCTACCCCGCCAGGGTGCCACGGTGCGCAGCGCAGCAACCGGCGGACGGTGAGCCAGCTGCCCCACACGAGGCCGTGCACCTGCAACGCCTCGATCGCGTACGCGCTGCAGGTGGGGTAGAAGCGGCAGGTCGGCGGCAACGCGGGGGAGATCCAGCGTTGGTACCCGCGCAGGACCGACGTCGCAGCCCGCGCGCCGAGGCCCGGCCCGCCCCCGGCACGGGGGCGGGAGTCTGCGCTCTCGGTGTTCACTGCGGCCAGCTCCGTCCGGTGCCGGTACTCACGGCGACACGCTCTGGTTCGGTACCGGGCGCGCTGCGGTTCGTGGAGTTCGGGGACGCTGCGCGGCGCGCAACGCCGAGTCGAGGTCGGCACCGAGCTCGGCCGACGTGGCCTCCGAGGCCGGCGGAAGCGCACGCACGACGAGCGTCGCGCCGGTCGGCAGCAGGTCGAGCCGGCCCGCCACGAGGTGCCGCAGCCGACGTGCCACCCGGTGCCGGACCACCGCGTTGCCGACCGCCTTGCTCACGACGAAACCCGCCCTCGGCCCGTCGTGCTCGGGCACGGCGGCGGGGCGGGTCTGGTCGAGATGGACGACGAGCCGGGTACGCCCGACCCGACGGCCCCGACGGATCGTCGAGGCGAAGTCGGGCCGGCGGGTGAGCCGGGCTCGGGCCGGCAACACGGACGCTACCCGGGTCTGCGTGACCGGCCGTCAGGCCGAGAGCTTCTCGCGCCCCTTGCGACGACGCGTCGCCAGGATCGCGCGGCCGGCGCGGGTGCGCATGCGCAGGCGGAAACCGTGCACACGCGCCCGGCGGCGGTTGTTCGGCTGGAAGGTGCGCTTGCCCTTGGTCACGGTCGACTCTCCTGGTCGGCGGGTTGACGGGCTCGCGCCCGACCGCCGATTGCTCAGCTGGATGTACTCATGGTCGTCGCCGGTCAGTGCGCGGGGCCGCCGTGGCGAGCACGGAGGCGCTCCCACGGCGGGTCGACACGGGCCGACCACTGTCCAGCTTTCTCCTGTCAAGGGTACGCAGCCGTCTCGAAGAGGGTCAAACCAGCCCCGGTCTCCTCCCCGCACCCGCTCCGACCTGCGACGACGCATCCCGGGAACCCGTCTGTCGGCATACCGTCGCGAGGGCTGCTAGCGTTCCGACCTCGCCGTGCATCCCGCATCGGCCCGAGGTCCACCGCGTCGCCCCGCCGCGAGCAGGGTAGGGGCGCCTGCGTACGTTCTTACGCACAAGTGTGGATAAACCTGGGGATGGCGCGGTGCCGCGTCCTGGGCGAGGAGTCCTGCGCGAGGGAATCCTGCGCGGCGGACGAGGCGCTCGGTTCGTGCATGATGACCGTGGCCACACCCGGGGAACGAGTCGAGGCGGGAGGAGGAACCGCGGATGACCGACCAGCCGGGCGATCTCGGACGGGTCTGGAACCGTGTCATCGCCGACCTCTCCGGTGCCTCCGCCGAGTCCGGCGCCCCCACCCTCTCCCCGCAGCAGCGCGCCTTCCTCCGCCTGACCCGCCCGCTCGGACTCCTCGACGGCACCGCCCTGCTCGCCGCTCCGAGCGAGTTCGCCAAGGACGCCATCGAGCGGATCCTGCGACGCCCGATCAGTGACGCCCTCGGCCGTCACCTCGGTGTCACGGTCAACCTCGCCGTCGTGGTCGACGCCTCGGCCGCGTCCGGCGGCACCGAGGTGCCCGACCCCCCGGGCTTCGGCCGGCCGCAGCCCGGCACCGGGTTGCTGACCCCGATCCCGGTCGGCGCGTCCGACTCCTCCGGTGACACCGGCCCGGACCGCGCCCACGACCGGGACGGCGAGACCGGCTACGCCGGCACCGTCGAGGTGCGCGAGAGCGGACCGGCCGAGTACGACGGTGCGGCGGCCGATGCCGGCGGTGCGGGCGAGCAGCTCGGCACCGAGCCGGTGCCGACCAACGGCGGCGGCGGCTGGTCCCCGGACGGCCGGGGCGAGTCCGCCCGCGCCGAGCAGGGCACCGCCTGGCCGGCCTACACCGCACCGCAGGCGGGCGACCCGGTCGCACCGCGCTCGCAGACCCGCCTCAACGAGCGCTACACGTTCGACACCTTCGTCATCGGCGCGTCGAACCGGTTCAGCCACGCGGCCGCGGTCGCGGTGTCCGAGGCGCCGGCGCGCGCCTACAACCCGCTGTTCATCTGGGGCGAGTCCGGGCTGGGCAAGACCCACCTGCTGCACGCGGTCGGGCACTACGCCCAGCGGCTGTTCCCCGGGATGCGGGTGCGGTACGTCAGTACCGAGGAGTTCACCAACGACTTCATCAACTCGCTGCGCGACGACCGCAAGGTCGCGTTCCAGCGTCGCTACCGCGACGTCGACGTCCTGCTCGTCGACGACATCCAGTTCCTGGAGGGCAAGGAAGGCACCCAGGAGGAGTTCTTCCACACCTTCAACACGCTGCACAACGCGAACAAGCAGATCGTCGTCTCCTCGGACCGCCCGCCCAAGCGCCTGGAGACCCTCGAGGACCGGATGCGGACCCGCTTCGAGTGGGGCCTGATCACCGACATCCAGCCGCCCGAGCTGGAGACCCGGATCGCGATCCTGCGCAAGAAGGCGGCCCAGGACCGCCTCGCCGTCCCCGGCGACGTCCTGGAGTTCATCGCCGAGCGGATCGAGCGCAACATCCGCGAGCTCGAGGGCGCGCTGATCCGGGTCACCGCGTTCGCCTCGTTGAACCGCCAGCCCGTCGACACCCAGCTCGCCGAGATCGTGCTGCGCGACCTCATCCCGGACTCGGCCGCCTCCGAGATCACCGCGCCGACGATCATGGCGGTCACCGCCGAGTTCTTCGGCGTGACCCTCGACGACCTGTCCGGGCCGGGCAAGACGAAGGCGCTCGCCCAGGCGCGTCAGATCTCGATGTATCTGTGCCGCGAGCTGACCGACCTGTCGCTGCCCCGGATCGGGCAGACCTTCGGCGGCCGCGACCACACGACCGTCATGCACGCCGACAAGAAGATCCGTAACGAGATCTCGCTCCGTCGCAAGACCTTCGAACAGGTCCAGGAGCTCACCGCGCGGATCAAGCTGCGCGCCCGGCACTGACCCGGCTCCTCCTGCGGCCTCCGCGGCCGCCCGAACGCCGCCGTCCACGCCGGTTGTCCACCGGTCACGCGCGCACATCCACAGGTCAGAGTGCCCGTCCGCCGGTTCCGGCCGGTCACCGGCCGCGACCCCGCGGGCGGGGTCCCACCCACACGGACATCAGGCGGAGCGACCCGCAGCGGCGATCTGAGGCGGTCCCGCACGAGGTCCGGACGGAGCCGGCGGCGGTCGCGGGCCCGCGATCACGGTTCCCTTCGGGGACTACCCGATCTTGACCGCGTGTCGCTCCGACACGCTCCGCTCGACGTCCGGTAATGGGCGTTCGGCGCACGGGCCGTGATCGAGCTGATCGACTTCCCCTGCTCACGATCACGTTCCGTAGAGATTTCTGTGACAGGTGTGGTCATTGTGAGTTCCGGGGCCGCGACGGGCTCTCGATCGGCACCCCGTCCTCATCACCCAGGGTGGAGGATCCGACACGCTTCCACCCACATCTGGGGACAACTCTGTGGATCGTTGCGGCGGGACCGGTGGACGGAGGGCCGTGATTCGGTGGACAACTCCGGGCCGGCCGGGGGACAAGTCCGGGACAGCTCGGGCCCGACCGGTTCGGTCCACCGCGGTCCGAACCTGCCCACCGTCCGTCCCGAGGTCGGGTGCACAGCCGACGCGGCCTGCTGACCAGCGCGGACATCTCGCATCCACACTGTGCACAGGACTTACTACTACTACTTTTTCTCCCTCTAGAGATCTCTTGAAGAAGAACAAGCACGTGGACCGATCACCGAGGACCGACCCGATCGGGCACACAGGGTCAGCCGGGACGACAGCCGGGGCGGCGTTGGAAACTGTCGGCCGGAGCCTCTACGGTTGGGCCTCCGGCGAACCGGGGTCCCGGCATCGGGGACCGGCCAGCCCGCACTCGTGTCGTTGACCGGTACCTCCGGGTACCGGCACCGTTTGTCCAACCGTCGCGGACCGGCCTCCCGGCCGGCTCGGAGACGCTCCACCGGGGAAAGGTTCCCGCTGCCATGAAGTTCCGGGTCGAACGCGACGTCCTTGCGGACGCGGCCGCCTGGGTGGCCCGCAGCCTCCCGGCCCGTCCGCCGGTGCCGGTGCTCGGCGGCGTGCTGATCCAGTCCGGCGAGGGCGAGTCCGACGAGCGGCTGACCGTCTCCGGGTTCGACTACGAGACCTCGGCGCGGGTCGAGCTGGACGCCACGGTCGGCGAGCCCGGCCGGATGCTGGTCTCGGGCCGGCTGCTGGCCGACATCACCCGGGCCCTCCCGTCCAAGCCGGTCGACCTGGTCGTCGACGGGTCCCGCGCCACGATCAACTGCGGGAACAGCCGGTTCAGCCTCCCGACCATGCCGGTCGAGGACTACCCGCAGCTGCCCTCGATGCCGCAGCGGGCCGGGTCGGTGGACGCCACCCAGCTCGCCGCCGCGGTCGCGCAGGTCGCCGTCGCGGCCGGGCGTGACGACACGCTGCCGATGCTCACCGGCATCCGCCTCGAGATCGAGGGCAACCAGCTCACCCTCGCCGCGACCGACCGCTTCCGGCTGGCGGTGCGCGAGCTGGAGTGGGTCCCCGAGGACGCGTCGATCTCGACCGCGGTGCTGATCCCGGCCAAGACGCTCGCCGAGGTGGCCAAGACGCTCGCCGGATCCGGCACCGTGGAGGTCGCCCTCTCGGCCGGGGACGGGATGCTCGGGCTCACCGGCGGCGGTCGCCGGTCGACCAGCCGGTTGCTCGACGCGGAGTTCCCGCGGTTCCGCCAGCTGATCCCGGCCGAGCACACCACCGCCGCCGAGCTCGAGGTGTCCGCGCTGGTCGAGGCGATCAAGCGGGTGTCGTTGGTGGCCGACCGGGTCGCCCAGATCCGTCTGGAGTTCGGCGAGGACGGGCTGCGGCTGGCCGCCGGCGGGGACGACGTCGGCAGCGCCGAGGAGGAGCTCCCCTGCGCGCTGGACGGCAACCCGCTGACCATCGCGTTCAACCCCGGGTACCTGCTCGACGCGCTCGGCCAGCTGCACACCGACCGCGCGCAGCTGACGTTCACCACGCCCAACCGCCCGGCCCTGGTCCGTCCGGTGCCCCCGCCCGCCACCGACGACGCGGAGGCCACACCCCCGGAGCGCTCCGGGTACCTGCACCTGCTGATGCCGGTCCGCCTGCCCGGCTGAGTGAACGGGCGTCCCCGCCGCGCGGGCCGGGACGCCCCGGACCAGACAGTGCCCCGACGCCGGCCCCCCGGGCGGCGGCGGCCGGACGAGCGTGCGAAAGGGGTCTTCTCGTGCAGATCGGACTGATCGGTCTCGGCCGCATGGGCGGCAACATGCGGGACCGGTTGCGCGCGGCCGGGCACGAGGTCGTGGGCTACGACCCGCGGCCCGAGGTCAGTGACGTCGGCTCGCTCGGCGAGCTGGCGGCCGCGCTCACCTCGCCGCGCGTGGTGTGGGTGATGGTCCCCTCGGGCGACCCCACCCGCAGCACCGTGACCACGCTGGCCGAGACGCTGACCGCGGGCGACCTGGTCGTCGACGGCGGCAACTCCCGCTACACCGACGACGGCCCGAACGCCGAGCTGCTCGACGCGAAGGGCATCGGCTACGTCGACTGCGGCGTCTCCGGTGGGATCTGGGGCAAGGACAACGGCTACGGCCTGATGGCCGGCGGGTCCGACGAGCACATCGCCCAGGCCATGCCGATCTTCGACGCGCTCCGTCCGGAGGGTCCGCGCGAGGAGGGCTTCGCGCACGCCGGGCCGGTCGGCGCCGGACACTTCTCGAAGATGGTCCACAACGGCATCGAGTACGGCCTGATGCAGGCCTACGCCGAGGGCTTCGAGCTGATGCAGGCCACCGACCTGATCACCGACGTCCCCGCGGTCGTCCAGGCGTGGTCGAGGGGCACGGTCGTGCGTTCCTGGCTGCTGGATCTGCTGGTCGACGCGTTGCACCAGGACGGGGACCTCTCGGAGCTGGAGGGGTACGTCGACGACTCCGGCGAGGGACGGTGGACGCTGGAGGAGGCGATCCGGCACGCCGTCCCGCTCCCGGTGATCTCGGCGGCGCTGTTCGCGCGGTTCGCCTCCCGCCAGGAGGAGTCGCCTGCGATGAAGGCGGTCGCGGCGCTGCGCCACCAGTTCGGCGGGCACGCGGTGAAGGCCTCCGGCCCGGCCGGTGCACCCGGTGACAAGGCCGGCCCGTCCTCGGGCACCGGGGCGACCACGCCGTCGTCGGACTGACCGGACTGGCGTGTACCTGCGGCGTTTCTCGGTCACCGACTTCCGGTCCTGGCCCGATGCGGAGCTCGAGCTCGACCCGGGGGTGACGGTGCTCGTCGGCCCGAACGGGGTCGGCAAGACCAACCTCGTCGAGGGGATGGGCTACCTGGCCACCCTCGGCTCGCACCGCGTCGCCTCGGACGCCCCGCTGATCCGCCGGGGCACCGAGCAGGCGCTGGTGCGTGGCGAGGTGCATCACCTCGGTCGCAAGCTCGGCGTCGAGCTGGAGATCAACAGCGGTCGCCCGAACCGCGCCCGGGTGAACCGGTCGCCGGTGGCCCGCCCGCGCGACGTGCTGGGCATCCTGCGCACCGTGCTGTTCGCCCCGGAGGACCTCACGCTGGTACGCGGCGACCCGGGCGAGCGCAGGCGGTTCCTCGACGAGCTGCTGGTGGCCCGCTTCCCCCGCTACGCCGGGGTGCGTTCGGACTACGACCGGGTGCTCAAGCAGCGCTCGGCCCTGCTCAAATCGGCCCGGGGCGGGCCTGCGCGGGGCGACCTGACCACGCTCGAGGTCTGGGACGGGCACCTGGCCCGGCACGGCGCGGCGCTGCTGGCCGGGCGTCGCGAGCTCGTCGTCGCACTCGGGCCCTACGCCGCCGGGTCGTTCGCCGAGATCGCGCCCTCGTCGGACCCGATCGCGCTGGACTACCGCAGCAGCATCGGCACCGAGACGGTGTCGGAGATGCCGGTGGGGGTCGACGACATCGAGGCGGTGCTGCTCGAGCAGCTGGCCAGGGTGCGCCGGCAGGAGATCGAACGCGGGGTGTGCCTGGTGGGCCCGCACCGCGACGACCTCGAGCTCTCCCTCGGCGAGGGCCCGGCGAAGGGCTACGCCAGCCACGGCGAGTCCTGGGCGTTCGCGCTGGCGCTGCGGCTGGCGTCCTACCGGCTGCTCTGCGCCGACGACGTCGAGCCGGTGCTGGTGCTCGACGACGTGTTCGCGGAGCTGGACTCGGCGCGCCGGCGGGCGCTGGCCCGGCTGGTCGCCCAGGCCGAGCAGGTGCTGGTGACCGCGGCGGTGCCCGAGGACGTCCCGCCGGAGCTCGACGGGGCCCGGTTCGTCGTGGGGGAGGGACGGGTGGACCGCGACGCCGCCCGGCCGGTGCCGTGAGCGCGTCCGGGGCCCGGGGAGGGTCACGACCGGATAACACGACCTGGGGACAAGTCTGTGGATATTGTGGATAACCCCGCCTCACCTGGTGATCGACGGGGGCCTGCGCCGAGAACGGGCCGTGAACGGCACCCCGACGGCGGTGGACAGAACGATTCTGTCCCCACCCCTGGGGACGGCGGATCCGGCGCCGAAGGTCACGGTCAGGACACGGCGACCGGTGGTCGGCGCGGCTCCGACCTGGCGCGCGAGGCGCTGAAGGCGGCGCGCGAGCAGTCGGCACGCAAGGCCGCGGAGCGCGCCGGCGAGGGCCCCCCGAAGCTGCGGGTGGTCTCCGGGAAGGGCCGGCGCAGGCGGTGGTCGGGCTCGGGGCCCGACGACCGGGACCCGCAGCCGTTCGGGCGGATCGTGTCCCGGGTGTCGATGGACCGCGGGTGGTCGCCCCGGCTGACCGACGCCACGGTGCTCGGTCGCTGGCCCCAGCTCGTCGGCCCGGACGTGTCCGACCACTGCACCCCGGTCTCGCTGCGCGACGGCGAGCTGACCCTGCAGGCGGAGTCCACGGCATGGGCCACCCAGCTGCGCACGCTGCAACGTCAGCTGCTCACCCGGCTGGCCGCGGCGGTCGGGCCGGACGTGGTGCGCCGGATCCGGGTGGTGGCGCCGAGCGGCCCGAGCTGGCGGCACGGTCCGCGACACGTGCGCGGGCGCGGTCCGCGTGACACGTACGGCTGACGTTTCGCCCGCGCACGGCGGCGGTGCCTCGGCTGTCGGTGACCGGACCCGCGGTTCCGGGTCCGTAGAATCGAGATCAGGGCGAGATGACGCCGCCGGAGCTGTCGAAGGACCCGCTCACCGGCGTCGCGACCCGGTTCGCCCCCCGTTCGCCCGTCTGTGGCGATTCTGGGCGGGTCCTAGCCGCAGTTCTGTCAGGGTCGACAAGTAGACTGGTGTGAGTGTTCCCGGATGGCCTCTCGGCCCTCCGGGTCGTTGTGCCGGCGTGCGCGGCCCCGCAGATCGCGGCGGGTCGTGTCGGCTCACTAGGCGAGGAGATCCCAGGACTCGTGGCAGCCCAGGACAAGGCAGCGCAGAAGAACTCGTACGGCGCGTCGTCGATCACCGTGCTCAAGGGGCTGGAGGCGGTCCGCAAGCGCCCCGGCATGTACATCGGCTCGACCGGTGAACGCGGTCTGCACCACCTGATCCAGGAGGTGGTGGACAACTCGGTCGACGAGGCGATGGCCGGCTACGCCTCCCGGATCGAGGTCACCCTGCTGGCCGACGGGGGCGTCCGGGTCGTCGACGACGGCCGCGGCATCCCGGTCGGGATGCACCCGGTGGAGAAGAAGCCGACCCTCGAGGTGGTCCTGACCAGCCTGCACGCCGGCGGCAAGTTCGACGACAAGTCCTACGCGGTCTCCGGTGGTCTGCACGGCGTCGGCGTCTCGGTGGTGAACGCGCTGTCCACCGCGCTCGAGGCCGAGGTGCACGTCGAGGGCCGGATCTGGAAGCAGCGCTACGAGCTGGCGGTGCCCGGGGAGCTGGTCGATGCGGGCTCCACGCGCAAGACCGGCACCACGATCACGTTCTGGGCCGACCCCAAGATCTTCGAGACCACCACCTACACGCTGGAGACGATCCGTCGCCGGCTGCAGGAGATGGCGTTCCTGAACAAGGGGCTGACCATCGTCCTGCGCGACGAGCGCACCAGCCGCGACGGCGGCGACCAGGACGACGCCGCGGTGGTCGTGGCCGACGACGAGCCGGACGCCGAGGGCTACGTCGCGAAGGTGACCGAGCACGTCTTCCACTACCCGGGCGGGCTGGAGGACTTCGTCGCGCACCTGAACCGGAGCAAGGACCCGATCCACAAGAAGATCGTGTCCTACACCGGTGAGGGCCCCGGCCACCAGATCGAGGTGGCGATGCAGTGGAACTCGGGCTACGCCGAGTCCGTCTACACGTTCGCCAACACGATCAACACGCACGAGGGCGGCACGCACGAGGAGGGCTTCCGGCACGCGCTGACGGCGACGGTCAACAAGTACGCGCGCGACAAGAAGCTGATCAAGGAGAAGGACGCCGCGCTGTCCGGCGACGACATCCGCGAGGGCCTGGCCGCGATCGTCTCGGTGAAGGTCGCCGAACCCCAGTTCGAGGGCCAGACCAAGACCAAGCTGGGCAACACCGAGGTCAAGTCGTTCGTCCAGCGGATCAGCAACGAGTGGCTGGCGGACTGGTTCGAGCGCAACCCCAACGAGGCCAAGACGATCGTCACCAAGGCCGTCTCCTCGGCGCAGGCGCGCCTGGCCGCGCGCCGCGCCCGGGAGCTGGTCCGGCGCAAGAGCGCCGGCGACATCGGTGGCCTGCCCGGCAAGCTCGCCGACTGCCGTTCCACGGACCCGGTCAAGTCCGAGGTCTACATCGTCGAGGGCGACTCCGCGGGCGGCTCGGCCAAGTCCGGCCGGGACTCGATGTTCCAGGCGATCCTCCCGATCCGCGGGAAGATCATCAACGTGGAGAAGGCCCGGATCGACCGGGTCCTCAAGAACACCGAGGTGCAGGCCATCATCACGGCGCTGGGCACCGGTATCCACGACGAGTTCGACGTCGAGAAGCTGCGCTATCACAAGATCGTGCTGATGGCCGACGCCGACGTGGACGGCCAGCACATCCGGACGCTGCTGCTCACGCTGCTGTTCCGCTTCATGCGCCCGCTGGTCGAGGCCGGTCACGTCTTCCTGGCCCAGCCGCCGCTCTACAAGCTCAAGTGGGGTGGCCGCGGCGCCGAGCCGGAGTTCGCCTACTCCGACGCCGAGCGTGACGGCCTGATCGAGGCCGGTCGCGCGGCCGGCAAGAAGCTACCCAAGGACGAGGGCGTGCAGCGCTACAAGGGCCTCGGCGAGATGAACGCCAAGGAGCTGTGGGAGACCACGATGGACCCGGCCCACCGGGTGCTGCTCCGGGTCAGCCTCGACGACGCCGCGCAGGCCGACGAGCTGTTCTCGGTCCTGATGGGCGAGGACGTGGAGTCCCGCCGTTCCTTCATCACCCGCAACGCCAAGGACGTGCGGTTCCTGGACGTCTGATCCGGCCAGACCCGATCCACACGGTTGATCCAGACGAACGTATGAACCGCGCGAGCAGGAGAAGAACCTCGTGACCGACACCATGGACCCGCCCGGCACCACCACCGGCGAGGGCGGCGGCGACCGGATCGAACCGGTCGACATCCAGCAGGAGATGCAGCGCTCCTACATCGACTACGCGATGAGCGTGATCGTCGGCCGGGCGCTGCCGCTGGTCGAGGACGGGCTCAAGCCGGTGCACCGGCGCGTGCTGTACTCGATGGGGGAGAACGGGTTCCGGCCCGACCGCTCCTACGTCAAGTGCGCCCGCGTGGTCGGCGAGGTGATGGGCAACTACCACCCGCACGGCGACAGCTCGATCTACGACGCGCTGGTGCGCCTGGCCCAGCCGTGGTCGATGCGGTACCCGCTGATCGACGGGCAGGGCAACTTCGGGTCCCGGGGCAACGACCCGGCCGCGGCGATGCGCTACACCGAGTGCCGGCTCTCGCCGCTGGCGCTGGCGATGCTGTCCGACATCGAGGAAGACACCGTCGGGTTCACCGACAACTACGACGGCAAGACCCAGGAGCCCGACGTCCTGCCGGCCCGGGTGCCGAACCTGCTGATCAACGGCAGCTCCGGGATCGCGGTCGGGATGGCGACCAACATCCCGCCGCACAACCTGCGCGAGGTCGGCGAGGGTGTCGTCTGGGCGCTGGACAACTTCGAGGCCTCCGACGAGGAGCTGCTCGAGGCGCTGATGGCCCGGATCAAGGGCCCGGACTTCCCGACCGCCGGCCTGATCGTGGGCCGCGACGGCATCGAGTCCGCCTACCGGACCGGGCGCGGGTCGGTGCGGATGCGCGCGGTGGTGGAGGTCGAGGAGGACGCCAAGGGGCGAACCACGATCGTCGTCACCGAGCTGCCCTACCAGGTCAACCCGGACAACCTTGTC
>CBIHNM010000067.1:0-16970 GCA_966211265.1 uncultured Pseudonocardia sp. | reverse complement strand
CGCGCGGGCTCAGCCGGCCGCGGCGACCTTGCGACGACGGGCGGGGCGCGCGGCCGGCGCCTCCTCCGGGGTGACCAGTGACCGCAGGAACCGGCCGGTGTGGCTGGCGTCGTTCGCCGCGACCTGCTCGGGTGTGCCCTGGGCGACCACCGTGCCGCCGCCCTCGCCGCCCTCGGGCCCCATGTCGATGACCCAGTCCGAGGTCTTGATGACGTCCAGGTTGTGCTCGATGACGATCACCGAGTTGCCCTTCTCGACCAGGCCCTGGATCACCGCGAGCAGCTTGCGGATGTCCTCGAAGTGCAGGCCTGTGGTCGGCTCGTCGAGGATGTAGACCGTCCGGCCGTTGGTGCGCTTCTGCAGTTCGCTGGCCAGCTTCACGCGCTGCGCCTCGCCGCCGGACAGCGTCGGCGCGGGCTGGCCGAGCCGGACGTAGCCCAGCCCCACGTCGACCAGCGTGGTCAGGTAGCGGCTGATCGAGGTGATCGGCGCGAAGAACTCCGCGGCCTCCTCGATCGGCATGTCCAGCACGTCGGCGACGGTCTTGCCCTTGTAGTGCACCTCCAGGGTCTCCCGGTTGTACCGGGCCCCCTTGCACACCTCGCAGGGCACGTAGACGTCCGGCAGGAAGTTCATCTCGATCTTGATCGTGCCGTCGCCGGAACACGCCTCGCAGCGCCCGCCCTTGACGTTGAACGAGAAGCGGCCCGCCTGGTAGCCGCGCACCTTGGCCTCGGTGGTGGACGCGAACAGGTTGCGCACCTTGTCCCACACCCCGGTGTAGGTCGCCGGGTTGGACCGCGGGGTCCGCCCGATCGGCGACTGGTCCACCCGCACCAGCTTGTCCAGCTGCTCCACCCCGTTGATCCGGGTGTGCCGGCCGGGGACCTGGCGGGCGCCGTTGAGCCGGTTCGCCAGGACCGTGGCCAGGATGTCGTTGACCAGCGTCGACTTGCCCGAACCCGACACCCCGGTGACCGAGACGAGCCCGCCGAGCGGGATGTCCACGTCGATGCCGTGCAGGTTGTGCTCGCGGGCCCCGACGACGGTGAGCCTGCGCGCCGGGTCCAGCGTGCGGCGGTGCTCGGGCACCGGGATCGAGCGGCGGCCGGACAGGTAGGCACCGGTCAGCGACGTGTCGTGCGACTCGAGCCCCTCGACCGGGCCGCTGTGCACGATGTGGCCGCCGTGCTCCCCGGCACCCGGGCCGATGTCCACCGCCCAGTCGCAGGACCGGATCGTGTCCTCGTCGTGCTCGACCACGATCAGCGTGTTCCCGAGGTCGCGCAGCCGGGTCAGGGTGTCGATCAGCCGCCGGTTGTCGCGCTGGTGCAGCCCGATCGAGGGCTCGTCGAGGACGTAGAGCACCCCGACCAGCCCGGACCCGATCTGGGTCGCCAACCGGATCCGCTGCGCCTCGCCGCCGGAGAGCGTGCCCGCCGCGCGGTCGAGCGAGAGGTACTCCAGTCCGACGTCGAGCAGGAACCCCAGCCGTGCCTGGATCTCCTTGAGCACCCGCCCGGCGATCATGGACTGGCGGTCGTCGAGCACCATGGCGTTCAGGAACTCGGCACAGTGCGCGACCGAGAGCGCCGACACCTCGGCGATCGAACGGTCGCCGAGGGTGACCGAGAGGACCTCGGGCTTGAGCCGCGCTCCCCGGCAGGCCGGGCACGGGACGTCGCGCATGTAGCCCTCGTAGCGCTCCCGCTGCGAGTCCGACTCGGTCTGGTCCAGGCGCCGGTCCAGGAACGGGATGACGCCCTCGAAGTTGGCGTAGTACGAGCGCTCGCGGCCGTAGCGGTTGCGGTAGCGCACGTGCACCTGGTCGTCGCTGCCGTGCAGGACGGCCTTCTGGGCGGCCGCGCCGAGCTTGTGCCACGGGGTGTCCATCCGGAACCCGACCGCCTTCGACAGCCCGGTCAGCAGCCGCCCGAAGTACTCGGCGTTGTGCCCGCCGGCCCAGGGCGCGATGGCGCCGCCCTCGAGCGTCTGGTCCGGGTCGGGGACGACCAGCTCCGGGTCGACCTCCTTCTTGATGCCGATCCCGCTGCACTCGGAGCACGCGCCGTAGGGCGAGTTGAACGAGAACGTGCGGGGCTCGAGGTCGTCCAGGCTCAGCGGGTGCCCGTTCGGGCAGGCCATCCGCTCGGAGAAGCGCCGCTCGCGGCCGGGGTCGTCGTCGGCGAGGTCGACGAAGTCGAGCACCACCAGGCCGTCGGCCAGCCGCAGCGCGGTCTCCACCGAGTCGGTGAGCCGCTGCTTGGCGCTCGCCTTGACCGAGAGCCGGTCCACCACGACCGCGATGTCGTGCTTCTCCTGCTTCTTGAGCGTGGGCGGCTCGGAGAGCGGGTGCACCGTGCCGTCGACCAGCACACGCGAGTACCCCTGGCTCTGCAGCGAGGAGAACAGGTCCACGAACTCGCCCTTGCGGGTGCGCACGACCGGGGCCAGGACCTGGAACCGGCTGCCCTGTTCCATCTCCAGGACCTGGTCGACGATCTGCTGCGGGGTCTGCTTCTCGATCACGTGCCCGCAGGCCGGGCAGTGCGGGATGCCGGCGCGGGCGTAGAGCAGGCGCAGGTAGTCGTAGACCTCGGTGATCGTGCCGACCGTGGAGCGCGGGTTCCGGTTGGTCGACTTCTGGTCGATCGACACCGCCGGGGACAGACCCTCGATGAAGTCGACGTCGGGCTTGTCCATCTGGCCGAGGAACTGCCGGGCGTAGGCGGAGAGCGACTCGACGTAGCGTCGCTGCCCCTCGGCGAAGATGGTGTCGAACGCGAGGCTGGACTTGCCGGACCCGGACAGGCCGGTGAACACGATCATCGCGTCGCGCGGGAGGTCGAGGTCGACGCCCTGCAGGTTGTGCTCGCGCGCGCCACGCACGACCAGCCGTGGGCCGTCCGGGGCGTCCTCGGCCCGGCGGACGACGGCGGAACGACCGTCGGTGCTGTGGTCGGTCACGGTGCGCGCCTCCTGGAGTGGTCTTCCCGCCGGCCCGGCCCACCGGCGTGGCCGCGCGGGGCGACGGACGCAACGGCCGCGCCCGCCCTCGATGCTAGGTGGGACCCCCGACAACGACCCGCCCGGCGGGACTCCCTGCGATCCCGCTCGGTGGGCGACCGCCCGGACGCGACGAGCGCGCCCGCGGCCGGGGCGCCCGGGCCGACAGCCCGTTCAACACCGGACGGACCGCTCGTCTTCCCGGTCGATCCCGCTGCCGACCTCGTGCTGCCGGGACCGGTCCTCCCCCGCGCCGCGGAGCAGGACCGTCGGGCCCGGGAGCAGGATCGCACACATGTTCGAGATCGATCATGCGGGGGTCGGCACCACCGCACGTCCCGGCCCGGGTCGATAGGGTGGCGGGGTGGACGTCCTGGAGAACTACAGCGGGCACACCGACCCCGGCGGAGCGGCGATCCGCCGTGACCTCGACGCGCTGACGATCACCAAGGTGTCGGTCGGCGAGATGGACAACAACGCCTACCTGCTCGTCTGCAAGGCCTCGAACGAGGCGTTGCTGATCGACGCGGCGGCCGAGCCGGACCGCCTGACCGAGCTCGTCGGCACCGGGGACGACCGGGCGGACCTGCGCCACCTGGTCACGACGCACCGCCACCACGACCACTGGCAGGCCCTCGGTGCCGTCGCCGGCATGTTCGAACCCCGGCTGCTCGCGCACCCGGTGGACGCGCCCGAGCTGCCGATCCCGATGGACGAGTTCGTCGAGCACGGCGGCCGGATCCGGTTCGGGGAGATCGAGCTCGAGGTGATCCACCTGCGCGGGCACACGCCCGGCTCGGTGGCCCTGCTCTACCGCGGCGCCGACCGTCCGCACCTGTTCACCGGCGACTCGCTGTTCCCGGGCGGGCCCGGCAAGACCTGGTCGGCGGAGGACTTCGAGTCCCTGGTCTCGGACCTGGAGGACCGGGTGTTCGGCGAGCTGGGCGACGACACCTGGGTCTACCCGGGCCACGGCGACGACACGACCCTGGGCGCCGAGCGCCCGGCCCTGCCGGAATGGCGCTCCCGCGGCTGGTGAACCGGGACCGCCCGCCGGCATGACCGGCGTCGCGGGTCAGGCCGCCTCGCGCCCCGGCGCGCGGGCGCCGGGCGGCGGAGCGGGCGCGTCGCGGACCGGGTCCGGGGTGTCGATCGGGGCCCACGGTCCGGTCGCCCGGGCCTCCTCGCTCGGCTCGTGCGGCCAGCCCGGGTCGGCGTACTCGGTGCTGCTCTCGCTCATGGGACCAGGGTCCCCCGTCCGGCCCGCACGGCGGGTGGAGACGGGACGACCGTTGCGTGACGTCCGGATGACTCCTCGCGCCGCGCCACGCGGGGCGGCGCTCCCGGGGCCCGGTAGGTTCCCCGCCGTGCCCGCCGTCCCGCCGTCGCCGATCGTCGAGATCTTCACCGACGGCGCCTGCGTCCCCAATCCCGGGCCCGGCGGGTGGGGCGCGGTGCTGCGCTACGGCGCGCACGAGCGCGAGCTGCACGGCGGCGAGGCCGGCGTCACCACGAACAACCGGATGGAGCTGACCGCGACCATCCGGGCGCTGGGCTGCCTGACCCGGCGCTCGACGGTGCACCTGCACACCGACAGCACCTACGTCCGCAACGGGATCACCCGGTGGATGCCGCGGTGGAAGTCGCGGGGCTGGCGGACCAGTACGAACGAGCCGGTCAAGAACGCCGACCTCTGGCGCGAGCTCGACGCCGCGGTCGCCGGGCACGACGTGGAGTGGTTCTGGGTCAAGGGCCACGCCGGGCATCCGGAGAACGAGCGTGCCGACCGCCTCGCGGCGCGCGGGGTGCAGGAGGCCACCGGGGTCCCCGTCACCGGGTGAGCGGGTGCGGGGCCCGGCACGCGGGCGCGCGCGAGCTCCCGGCGGTGCCGCCGTCGATAGGGTCGGCCCGTGGCCGACTCCCCGAACGTCCCGCCCGCCCCGGACGCCAGCTTCCCCCGCCTGCACGCCCGCACCCGCCGGTTCACCCTCGGGGCGCCGCGCGGGTTCACCGTCGCCCCGGACGGGTCGCGGGCGGTGTTCCTGCGCAGCCGCGGCGGCACCGACCCGGTCACCTGCCTGTGGAGCATCGACGCGACGACCGGCGCGGAGCGGCTGCTCGTCGACCCCGCGCAGCTGCCCGGGCTCCCCGGCGAGGAGGACCTGCCGGCCGCGGAGAAGGCGCGCCGCGAGCGGGTCCGCGAGCAGGCGGGCGGCGTGGTCGGCTACGACACCGACGCGGACGTCACGACCGCGGTGTTCGCCCTGTCCGGCCGCCCCTACCTGGCGTCGCTGACCGGCGACCCGCGCCCGCGCGCGCTCGACGTCGGCGACGTGACGGCCGTCGTCGAGCCGCGCCTGGACCCCACCGGCTCGCGGGTCGCGTTCGTGGCCGGCCGGGCACTGCACGTGCACGAGCTCGCCACCGGCGTCACGCGGGTGCTGGCCGCCCCCGACGGCGACGACGTCAGCCACGGCCTGGCCGACTTCGCCGCGGCCGAGGAGATGAACCGGACCCGCGGGTACTGGTGGTCCCCGGACGGGCAGGCCCTGCTGGTCGCGCGGGTCGACGAGTCCCCGGTGGAGCGCTGGCACATCGCCGACCCGGCGAACCCGGGCCGCCCACCGACCGTCGTCGCCTACCCGGCCGCCGGCACCCCGAACGCGCTGGTCACGCTGGACGTGATCACGATCGACGGCACCCGCACCCCGGTCGTCTGGGACGACCGGAAGGACGAGTACCTGGTGACGGCGCGCTGGGACGCGACCGGGCCGCTGATCGTCGTGCAGCCGCGGGACCAGACGGCGCTGCACGTGCTGGCCCTCGACCCGGCGACCGGCGCGACGACGACGCTGCACACCGACACCGACCCGGTCTGGGTGGAGATCGTGCCCGGTGTCCCGCGACGCACCCCGACCGGCGAGCTGCTCCGGGTCGCCGACGCGGGCGGGGCACGGCGCCTGTTCGCCGGGGACACCCCGCTGACCGACCCGTCGATGCAGGTCCGCGACGTGGCCGGCGTCGACGGCGACACCGTGCTGTTCCGCGCGTCGGTCGAGCCGACGTCGATCCGCTTGTTCTCGGTCGTGCCGGGACAGGCCCCGGTGCCGCGGTCCCCGGAGGACGGCGTGCACTCCGGCACGCTGGCCGGCGGCACGCTGGTGCGGGGGTCGCAGGACCTGGACCGCACACCGCACACGGTCCTGGTGACCGCCGACGGCACCGAGCATCCGGTCGCCGGGCACGCGAGCGACCCCGGGATCGTGCCGCGGGTCGCGATGCACGTCCTCGGCGGGCGTGCGCTGCGCACCGCGGTGCTGCTGCCCTCCGGGCACGTCGAGGGCACCCCGTTGCCGGTGCTGCTCGACCCCTACGGCGGGCCGCACTCGCAGCGCGTGCTGTCGGCGCGGACCGCGTTCCTGTCCAGCCAGTGGTTCGCCGACCGCGGTTTCGCCGTGGTGGTCACCGACGGCCGCGGGTCGCCGGGGCGCGGACCGGAGTTCGAGCGCGCCGTCCACCACGACCTGGCCTCGCCGGTGCTCGACGACCAGGTCGACGCCCTGCACGAGGCCGCGGCGCTCTACCCGGACCTCGACCTGGGCCGGGTCGGCATCCGGGGCTGGTCGTTCGGCGGGTACCTGGCCGCCCTGGCCGTGCTGCGCCGCCCGGACGTCTTCCACGCCGCCGTCGCCGGCGCCCCGGTCACCGACTGGTCGCTCTACGACACCCACTACACCGAGCGCTACCTGGGCACCCCCGCCGCGCAACCCGACGCGTACCGGCGCTCGTCGCTGATCGAGGACGCGTCCACCCCGGCCACCGCGGACCGCCCGAACCGGCCGCTGATGATCATCCACGGGCTCGCCGACGACAACGTGGTCGCCGCGCACACGCTGCGGCTGTCCTCGGCGCTGCTCGCGGCGGGCCGGGCACACCGGGTGCTGCCGCTGTCCGGGGTCACCCACATGACCCCGCAGGAGGTGGTCGCGGAGAACCTCCTGCTGCTGCAGGTCGAGTTTCTCCGGGCCGCGCTGGGGGTCTGAGCGGGGCGGGCCCGACCCGCGCGCGCTTGCGATCTCGGTCCCGGTGTGGCCTCCTGGTTGTGCCGACGTGAGCTGACCCACCCCGCCACCGTCCCGCCACCGGCGGACGCCGGTGGCGCCCGGGGGTCACGACCCAGCCGGGGAGACAGATGACGACGTTCCACACACCGGTCCCGGGATCGCGACCGGGGGCGTTGGCCAGGACATGAGCGTCGCCGGACGGACCGAGACCAGATCCGAGGCCAAACTCTGGTTGTGCGTCGCCTGCGGGTGGGTCTACGACCCGGAGGAGGGGGACCCGGACAGCGGCATCGCACCGGGCACGGCGTTCGAGGACATCCCGGACGACTGGATGTGCCCCATCTGTGGCGCCGGCAAGGGGGACTTCCGCGAGATGGAGCCCGGTGAGGATTTCTGAGAGATTCGAGGTAGCAGCGTCATGATCGCCGGGTACGACCACTTCGTGCAGCTCGCCGAGTCCCTGCAGTGGGACGAGACCGCCATCGACTTCACCAGCGACCTGCAGGCGTGGCCGCAGCTCACCGAGACCGAGCGCGAGCAGGTACTCGGGCTGATCGCCGGTTTCGTCATCGCCGAGACGTCGGTGGCCGGCCAGCTCGGTTCCTACGAGGCGGCCGCGGTGGGCAACGACTCGATGGAGGCGACCTTCCGCGCCCAGGCGCGGGACGAGGCGCGCCACGCGCGCTTCTTCGACCTCGTCGCGGCCGAGGTGGTCGGCATCCCGGGGGCGAGCGCCGCGGCCCGGCGGGACGCCCTGCGCGAGCGGGTCAGCTCCGAGCTCGTCGACCTGTTCGAGCACCGCCTGCCGGCCACCGCCGAGCGACTCGCCCAGGAGCACGGCGGGCTGACCGCCGCCGTCGGGCTCTACCACATGGTGATCGAGGGCGTGGTCCTGCTGGCCGGCCAGCACGCGATGCTCGACACGCTCGAGGGCCTGTCGGTCAACCTGCCGGGGCTGCGCAAGGGGATGGAGCTGGTGCTGCGCGACGAGCGCTGGCACATCGGGTTCGGCTCGCGCGTCGTGCAGAGCGCCGACCTGGGCGGTGCCGACGCGGACGCCCTGATCGAGCAGGGCGAGACGGCCGCGAAGGTCTGGGGCGACCTCATCACCTCCGAGGCGATCGAGTCCGCGGTGAAGCAGCACAAGCGCCGTCTCAAGGCTGCCGGTATCAAGTTCTGGTAGCGGTCGCCGCGCCCGGCAGCGGGCCGGTCGACGTATGTCCACACAGGAGTCCGGAGCGAGCCGAGACGATCATGATCGGCGGCCGTGCCGCACGTCATCGCGACGTGACGGGGCGTTCACAGCGCTCTCCGGGGAGAGCCGAGCCGCTGCCGTACCGACGACCGGAATCGGGTGTTCCGACAGTTCTACGGCGACCTGTCGGCATTCCGGAAACTGTCGACCACACGCCCCCTGCGGTCGCCGCGAATCACACGGAACGGCATCGCATCGGCGACCTCGATCGAGGGACAATTCCGCCGGCATCGGGGATCGCGGCCGTCGACGTCCACATCTCGGCCGCCGGGACGACCACGCGGGCGGTCCGTGCCCTTCCGCGGGACCGCAGGCCACCGGCCCCACCCCTCCTTTCGGTCAGGTATGGAGCACTCCGTGTCACGGGGCGTCCGAAGGCGCCACACACCCCTGAAATGGGCGCACAAGCCGTTGACAATGATCATTTGCGATGGACGGTCACCCCCATTGATCGACTTCTCGAAATGACACACCGGTCGGGCTTGACGGGCGCACAGGCCGGTGTGAAGGTCATCACGTACTCCGCCGCAACACGTGTTTCGGGAGGATGAGTCAATGACGACCACTTCAGGTGATCGATCGGCCCAATTGGCCGAGGCAGGCCTGGACGTACAGAACAAGACGGCGCTGGGTCGGGTGCTCGGTACCGGCAACATCGGGTACGCCGAGGAGGGTCCGGACGGCAAGATGAGCGCCACGGTCCGGATCCCGGAGGACCAACTGTGCTGGGATCCCGGGACCCTCATCCTGCCCCACGGCGGCGACCTCGAGCTGACGCTCATCAACGACGACAAGAACACCCACTGCGCCGTGCTGCCCAACAACGGTGACCCCAAGATCATCTGGCTGGTGAACCACTCCAAGGGGACGGCCTCCCTCAACCTGGATGGCCCTGGCACCTACTACTACGGCTCCACGACCGGTAACGACGAGGGTCGTGGCCTGACCGGAGCGATCGTCATCGGCGGAGAAGTGCCGGACGAAGCCAAGCTCGACCGCCCCGCACAGCCGCGCCCGTAGGAAGGACCAGGAGATGACCGATTACGTCGACGCTGGCGCGGCGATTCCGCACCAGCAGCTCAGCGCCGTCAAGGGAAGCGCGCCGGCCACCGGCAACGTGGACTACGAACGCATCCTCGGTGCGCGCTCGGAGCCGCAGAACTGGCTCACCTACTACGGCACCTACGACGGTCAGCGCTACAGCGACCTGGACCAGATCAACAAGGAGACGGTCAAGCGCCTGACCCCCGCGTGGGTCTTCCAGGCCGGCGCGGTGGGCATGCAGTCCGGCGCCTCGACCTACTCGTTCGAGGCCTCACCGCTGATCGTGGAAGGGGTCATGTACGTATCCGGCCCCGACGGCCGGTGCTGGGCCCTCGACGCCAAGACCGGCGAGGAGCTCTGGCGCTACAAGCACGCCTCCCCCTACGACGTGTCGCTGTGCTGCGGGAACGTCAACCGCGGTGTGGCCGTGGGGCACGGCAAGGTCTACATGGCCACCCTGAACGCCCACCTCATCGCGCTCGACGCGACCACCGGCGAGAAGGTCTGGGACAAGACCGTCGGTGACGTGCGCGCCGGGGAGAGCCGTACCGTCGCGCCGCTGATCGTGAAGGACATGGTCATCGTCGGCAGCTCCGGCGGCGAGTTCGGCAGCCGCGGGCACCTCGAGGCCTACGACGCCCAGACCGGCGAGCGGCGCTGGCGTCGCTACATGGTCCCGAAGCCGGGCGAGCCCGGCTCGGAGACCTGGCCGGACGACGGCGAGGCGTGGCAGCGCGGCGGGGCGAACTGCTGGGTCACCCCGACCTACGACCCCGACCTGGAGCTGCTGTTCCAGGGCACCGGCAACCCGGCGCCCGACTTCGACGGCGGCGTCCGGGAGGGCGACAACCTCTACACCGACAGCGTCGTCGCGGTGGACGTGAACACCGGCGAGATCCGGTGGCACTACCAGTTCACCCCGCACGACCTGTGGGACTACGACTCCACGATGGAGAACCTCGTCTTCGAGAGGGACGGCAAGAAGTACGTCTCGCACGCGGACAAGAACGGGTACTTCTTCACCCTCGACGCGGCCACCGGCGAACTGGTCAAGGTGTTCCCGTTCGTCGACCGGATCACCTGGGGTGAGATCACACCCGACGGCAAGGTCACGGCCAAGGTGTACCCGGACGAGGAGGGCGTGCCGGTGCACTTCTGGCCGGGCCCGGCCGGGGGCAAGGAATGGACCCACATGGCGTACAGCCGGAACACGGGTCTGATCTACATCCCGGTCCAGGAGGTCGGGGCGACGGCCACCCGCCGACGCCGCGAGTTCAAGGAGTCCATCCCGTACTGGGGCGCGGGCGTCGCCGTGGACCTCGAGGACTTCTACGGGTACGTGGCCGCCGTCGACCCGCTGACCGGCGAGGAGAAGTGGCGCTGGCGCAACGAGTACCCGATGTGCGCCTCGACCCTGTGCACGGCGGGCGGGCTGGTGTTCCAGGGCACGCCGACCGGCGAGTTCGTCGCGCTCGACGAGGAGACCGGCGAGAAGCTGTGGCAGTTCCAGTGCGGCAGCGGGCACCACAGCAGCCCCAGCACCTACAGCGTCGACGGGCGTCAGTACATCGCCGTGCCGACCGGATGGGGTGGCTGGATCGAGGGCTTCCTGCCGGGTCTGCTCGGGGCCGCGGCGGGCGACGCGTTGTTCGTCTTCGCCCTGCCCGAGGCCTGACCCTCGCTCACACTGACCGTCACGCACTACGCAGGAGGGAGGTGACGGCACATGGAGACTCTCGTCGAGTGGGAGACCCCTGACTTCGAAGAGGTCGGGTGTGCACCCGAGGTGACGATGTACATCGCTCGCTCGGAGGCCTGAGGCCTGCGAAACGTCACGATGAACGTGGAGGGGCGCCGGAACGAGGTTACGGCGCCCCTCCCGGCGTGCGGTCCACGGAACGGGCACCCCGAACGGGGAACGGGACATGTGGGTGCGGGTACTGGGATCGGCGGCCGGCGGTGGGTACCCGCAGTGGAACTGCAGCTGCCCGACGTGCCGGGCGGTGCGCGAGGGCACGCGGCCCGCGCGTGCGCGGACGCAGTCGTCGATCGCGGTGAGCCCGGACCGCGAGCGGTGGTTCCTGTTCAACGCCTCCCCCGACATCCGGGCGCAGTTCGAGGCCTTCGGCGGCCTGCACCCCGGCGACGACCGGGCGACACCACTGCAGGCGGTCCTGCTGACCGACGCCGAGATCGACCACACCCTCGGGTTGCTGCTCCTGCGGGAGGGACGCGGGATCCGGCTGCACGCCACCGAGGCCACGCACGCCACCCTGCGGTCGGGGACCGGCGTGCTGACCACCCTGGAGCGCTACTGCCCGGTCGAGTGGACCCCGGTCGTGCCGGGACGCGACACCGCGCTCGGCGGGGTGTCCTACCGGGCCTTCGACGTCCCCACCGCCAAGCACGACCGGTTCCGCACCGGGGCCGGGACGGGCGCTGACCGCACGAGCGTCGACACCGACGCGGGCCGGGTGGTCGGCTACCGGCTCACCGACGACGCGACCGGCGCCACGGCGGTCTACCTGCCCGGCGTGCAGGAGCTCACCCCGGCCGTCCTGGACGAGCTCGAGGGCGTCGACTGCCTGCTGGTGGACGGGACGTGCTGGCACGACGACGAGCTGATCCGCCTCGGCCTGGCCGAGAAGACGGCCCGCGACATGGGGCACCTCTCGCTCGGCGGCCCCGGGGGCAGTCTCGAGCAGCTGTCCGGGCTGCCGATCGAGCGCAAGATCTACATCCACATCAACAACACCAACCCGATCCTGCTGGAGGACTCGCCGGAACGGCGTGCCGTCGAGCAGAGTGGGATGGAAGTGGCCCACGACGGGCTCGAAGTGGAGGTCGGAGCACGATGACGACGACGGTGGCATCGACGGAGGGGACCGGTCCGGCCGCGACGCAGTCGGCCGAGGTGGAGGCGCTGGTCGAGCGTCTGCGGGCACACTCGCGGAGCTACCACAGCGCGCACCCGTTCCACCTGCGGATGAACGAGGGCGTGCTGCGCCCCGACCAGATCCGGGGCTGGGTGGCGAACCGCTACTACTACCAGGAGATGATCCCGCGCAAGGACGCCGCGATCCTGGCCAACTGTCCCGACCCCACCGTGCGTCGCCGCTGGATCCGCCGGATCACCGACCACGACGGCGACGCCGAGGGCGACGGGGGCATCGAGGCGTGGCTGCGGCTGGGCGAGGCCTGCGGCCTGACCCGCGAGGAGATCTGCGACCACCGCCACCTCGTGCCCGGCGTGCGCTTCGCCGTCGACGCCTACGTCACGTTCGCGCGCACGCGCCCCTGGGTGGAGGCGGTCGCCTCGTCGCTGACCGAGCTGTTCGCCCCGGACCTGATGGCCGAGCGGCTCGCCGCGTTCGAGAAGTACTACACCTGGATCGAGCCGGACGGGCTGACCTACTTCCGCAACCGGCTGTTCCAGGCCCCGCGGGACTCCGAGCACGCCCTCGAGGTGGTCACGCAGCACTACCGGACCCCGCAGGACGGTGACGCCGCGGTGGACGCGCTCTCGTTCAAGTGCGACGTGCTCTGGTCGATGATGGACGCGATCGAGCAGGCCTACGGGGACGCACCCCGTGCCGAGTGACGGCGCCGTCCCCTCCCCCGCACCGGCCGCGCCACCGGCGGTCGTGCCGTCGGGCCGGCCGGCGCTGTCGCGCCACGTCCGGATGCGGTTCGACCGGACCCGGGACCGGTACGTGCTGCTGGGGCCGGAGTCGGTGATCGTGCTCAACCCGACCGGCGCGGACATCCTGGGGCTCTGCGACGGGCGACGCACCGTGGCCGAGATCGGGTCGGAGCTGCAGGCGCGGTACGACCGCGTGGTCGACGACGAGGTGGCGGCCTTCCTGAACCGGCTCGTCGCCAGGAAGTGTGTGGTGATCGACGATGGTTCGTGACACCGGGCCGGACCGGCCGTTCGGCCTGCTGGCCGAGCTCACCTACCGCTGCCCGCTGGCATGCGCCTACTGCTCGAACCCGCTCGAGCTCGCCGCCTACGACGACGAGCTGAGCACCGGACAGTGGCAGCGCGTGTTCACCGAGGCCGCGGAGATGGGGGTGCTGCAGTGCCACCTCTCCGGTGGGGAGCCGCTGCTGCGCCGCGACCTCACCGACCTGGTCCGCACGGCCGCCGGCCTCGGCATGTACACGAACCTGGTGACCAGTGCGATCGGCCTGTCCCGCAGCCGCGCCGAGACGCTGCGCGAGGCCGGGCTCGACCACGTCCAGGTCAGCGTGCAGGCCGACGAGCCGTCGACCTCGGACCGGATCGCCGGCATCCCCTCGTTCGAGCGCAAGCTCAAGGCCGCCGCGGTGGTCAAGGACCTGGGCTGGCCGCTGACGGTCAACGTGGTGCTGCACCGGCAGAACATCGACCGGGTCGCCGAGATCATCGCGTTGGTGGAGGAGCTCGACGCGGACCGGGTCGAGCTGGCCAACACCCAGTACTACGGCTGGGCCTGGCGCAACCGCGCCGCGCTGCTGCCGAGCCGCGAGCAGCTCGCCGGCGCCGAGGAGGTCGTCCGCGCGGCCCGGACCCGGCTCGAGGGCCGGATGGAGATCCTGCACGTCCTGCCCGACTACTACAGCGAGTACCCCAAGCCGTGCATGGGCGGGTGGGCCGCCCGCCAGCTCACCGTGGCCCCCAACGGCGACGCGTTGCCGTGCCCGGCCGCCCAGACCCTCCCGTTGCCGCGGGCGAGCGTGCGGGAGGCCTCGCTGCAGGCGATCTGGGACGACGCCCCGGTCTTCACCGCGTTCCGTGGCACCGGCTGGATGCAGGACCCCTGCCGCACGTGCGACCGCCGCGAGCTCGACTTCGGGGGCTGCCGCTGCCAGGCGTTCCAGCTGACCGGGGACGCCACCCGCACCGACCCGGTCTGCCACCTCTCGCCGGACCACGAGCTGGTGACCGTGGCGGTCCGCGAGGCCAACGAGCCGGACCGGCCGACCGACGAGGTCCTCGTCCCCCGGCCGCATCGCGCCTGACCGAGCCGTGGGTGGCGATGGGCGTCATGACGACCATCGCCCGCCCACGGTCAGTCGTCGGCCGGGGCGCCCGGGCCGGCGGGGGCCTCGACGCCGGGTGACGCGCCCTCGGCGGACTCGCCGGCGTCCTCGACCGGGACGAGGCCGAACACCGAGAAGCTGATCACCCAGTAGGCGACGTAGCCGACGAGCAGCACGGCACCGTGCCAGCGCCGCAGGTGCCCGGTCAGCAGGGCGTACGCCGCGAAGCCGTTGATCACCACGAGGGCGGGCAGGTGCCAGGTGAACACGTCCGGGCTGATCAGGATCGTGCCGCCGACCAGCGCGATGACCCCGAGCTTCGCGGTCACCGAGAACACGACGCTGCCGATCACGTTGCCGACGCCGATCGCCGGTGCGCCCTTCCGGGCCGGCTCCACGGTCAGGAAGATGTCCTCGAGCGAGAGCACCACCGTCGCGATCGTCGCGCCGAAGACGGTGCCGCTGATCGCGAAGTCGTCCAGGATCCCCTCGGTGCCCTCGGACATCGCCCAGGCCCCGACGACGAGGCCGGCCAGCGCGAGCACCGCCAGGCCCAGCAGTGCCGGACCGCTGCGCCGGTTCGACTTCGCCACGGCCAGCCGGCCGGTCTCGTAGAGCTCGCCGGCGTCGTCGGAACCTCCGCCCCCGCCCCCACCACCGGCGTTCCCGGTGACCGAGGCCACCTCGTGGCTGTCCATGTTCTCGAGGACTTCGGAACTACGGAATGTCGGCACCGACCGCCGGGACTCGCGGAAACCGATGTAGGCCACGAACACCACGAACAGCAGGATCAGCACGATTCCCGAGACCACTCCCAGTTCCCCGGTCAGGGCTAGGACGATGAGGATGAGCGGAGCGAGGGCGAAGATCGCGATGTAGTCCTTCGGGATCTCGACCCGGCACGGTGCCAGCAACGCGGCCAGCGCCAGCACCAGACCGGTCATCGAGATGACGGTGCCGAAGATGACCCCGAGCGCGACGTCGTCGAGGCCCTCCACGTTCAGGACCACGCCGAACACGAGATCGTCGAACTCGATGCCGGTGAACAGGATGGCCAGCAGGAACAGTGAGATCGCCAGGCCACGGGCGGCACCGACCAGATAGGTGATCAGCTTCTCGGCGCTGTAGATCAGAACCGCCGCACCGGCGGCGAAGATGATGATGGACGTCATCGTCGGTGGCTCCCCCTCGAGCAGAACGAAGAGGCCGGCGGTCCTCGTCGACCCCGGCCCGTGACATCGGTTGTCGGTCAGCCTTCGCCACCGGCGCCGCTCGCTTTCCGGCGTCGGAATACAGATCGTCGCAAATCACCGCCAGGTGGGCGACCGCCATTAGTGGTCATCTCCACCGATTCGACGACGCTCCGACGCACATTCTTCTGCAACATGTGTTGCACCAATTCCGGCGATGCCGGGAAAGGCATCCGGGCCCGTGGGCCGCGGGTCCTGCGTACCGGCTCAGACCACGCGGGGGGCTCCGTGGAGCAGCCCGACCAGCGAGCACGCCATCAGCGGGGTGGGCGTCTCGAAGTCCGGGCGGACGAGCGCGGCACCCTCCAGACAGTGGTCGCGGGTGTAGTCGTTGGTGACCACCACGGTCACCAGCCCGGCCGCGAGCGCCGCCCGCAGCCCCGGGCCCGAGTCCTCCACCGCCACCGCCCGGTCCGGCGCGACGCCCAGGCGTCGCAGGGCCAGCCGGTAGGCCTGCGGGTCCGGCTTGAGCTCGGTGACGTCGTCGCCGAACACCGTCACCTCGGCCGTGCCCGGCCCGAGCAGGCGCTCGATCAGCGGCTCCGCCCAGGCCCGTGTGCCGGTCGTCGCCACCGCGATCGCGACGCCGTGGCGGCACAGGTCGGCGACCAGGTCGCGCACGCCGGGACGCGGCCCGATCCGGCCGCGCCGGACCTCCTGGGCGAACAGGTCGGTCTTGACCCGGTGCACCCGGGCCGCGAGGCCGTCCAGGTCGTCGTGGCAGATCCCGCGCTCCCGCAGACCGGCCAGGATCCGCCGCCGGCCGCCGGTGATCGACAACAGCTCGCCGTAGCGCTCGATGTCCCAGTAGAGCTCCAGCTGGTGCGCGGCGAACGCCGCGTTGAACGCGACCCGGTGGCCGTCGCGCTCGGTCTCGGCCAGCGTCCCGTCCAGGTCGAACACGACGGCGTCGAGCCCCGCACCGGGCCCGACGCCGAGCCGTACCGGTGATCCGCTCTCGTTCATCGGCCCCGCTCCAGGAGGTGGTGGAGCAGCAGCAGCTGGGTGATCGCCAGCGGCTCGCTGCGCGTGTCCCCGACCCGGCCGAGGCCGTCCGGGAGGGCCCTGCCCGGGGCGCCGAACGCGGCCCGGATCGCGTCCTGCACCGCGAGCGACTCCTCGCGCGCGATGTCGCCGTGCACCTGCAGCGACTGCGCGGGACGTCCGTCGTCGTCACGGCCGAGCTCCAGGTGCACCGCCCGGGTCGGAACCGAGCGCAGCACCCCGGCCAGGTCGGGATCGTCGATCGTGTGTCGCATCAGGATCGCCGCGCCGAGCGGGCCGCCGGGGGCCGCTCCCGGCGCGAACCGGACCACCAGGTCGGCG
>CBIHNM010000066.1:0-17126 GCA_966211265.1 uncultured Pseudonocardia sp. | reverse complement strand
ACGCGCTGCCCGGCCGCGACGCGCTCGGTGCCCGGCTCACCCAGCTGCTCTCCGCGGGCGCGGTGTCGGTGCCGCTGTGGCGGGCCGGGCGGCGCTTCTTCGCCCGCCGCGACCCCGGCGGCGAGCACGCCGTCGTGTACGTGCGCGACCCCGGCCCGGACGGCCCGGGCACCGGTGCCGAGCGGGTGCTGCTCGACCCGATGGCGATCGACCCGTCCGGGCTGACCACGCTCGACTCCTGGGTGCCGGACCTGGAGGGCTCGCGGCTGGCCTACCAGCTCTCGGTCGGCGGCGACGAGCAGTCGGTGCTGCACGTGCTCGACGTCGCCGACGGCTCGCCGGTCGAGGGCCCGATCGACCGCTGCCGCTACTCCTCGATCGCGTGGCGCGACGGCGGCGCGGAGTTCTTCTACGTGCGCAAGGTCGCCGCGGACGAGGTGCCCGAGGGCGAGCAGGACTTCCACCGCCGTGTCTGGCGCCACCGCGTCGGCACCGACCCGGCCACCGACGAGCTCGTCACCGGCCCCGGTCTCTACGAGCAGCACAACTACTACGGCGTGAGCCTGTCCCGGGACGGGCGGTGGCTGCTGGTCGGCGCGAACGTGGGCACCGCGCGCCGTGACTCGATCTGGATCGCCGAGCTCGACGGCGACGCGCCGGTGCCCGAGCTCACCCCCGTCCTGACCCAGGACGACGACGTCCAGGCCTCGATGTGGGTCGAGCGCGACGGCCGTCTCTACGCCCTGACCACCGACGGCGCCCCGCGCTGGCGCCTGGTCGTGACCGACCCGCGCACGCCCGGGCGCGCGCACTGGCGCGAGCTGGTCGCCGAGGACCCGGAGTCGGTGCTGGAGGGCGCCCGGTGGCTGGAGCCGCCGTCGGACTTGGGTGACGAGCCCCTGCTGGTGCTGGCCCGCGCCCGGCACGCCGTCGGCGAGGTGGCCCTGCACGCGCTCGACGGCAGCCCGCGCGGCACCGTCGCGCTTCCCGGGCCGGGGTCGCTGACCGGCCTGTCGGTGCCCGACCGCGACACCCCGGAACTGTCCGGGCGGCTCTGGGTCGGCTGGACCGACCTGGTCACCCCGCCCGCGGTGTACGGCGGCGACCGCACCGGGTCGCTGGTGCTCGACACGCCGAGCCCGGGCCGGGTCGAGGTACCCGAGGTCCGCTCCGAGCAGCGTGCGTTCACCTCCGCCGACGGGACGACCGTGCGGATGTTCGTCGTCACCCCGGCCACCGGGGACGGGCCGTGGCCGGTGCTGATGACCGGCTACGGCGGTTTCGGGATCAGCCGCGAGCCGGCCTACAACACCACGGCGCTGGCCTGGGCCGCCGCCGGCGGCGCCTACGTGCTGGTCTCGCTGCGCGGTGGCGGCGAGGAGGGCGAGGCCTGGCACCGGGCGGGCAAGCGGGCGTCCAAGCAGAACGTGTTCGACGACCTGCACGCCGCGGCCGAGACGCTGATCGCCGACGGGGTCACGACCGCGCAGCGGCTCGCGATCTCCGGGGGCTCCAACGGCGGGCTGCTCGTCGGCGCCGCGCTCGTGCAGCGCCCCGACCTCTACCGCGCGGTGGCCTGCTCGGCGCCGCTGCTGGACATGGTCCGCTACGAGCGGTTCTCGCTGGGGCGGACCTGGAACGAGGAGTACGGCACCGCCGAGGACCCCACCGAGCTCGGCTGGCTGCTGTCCTACTCCCCCTACCACCACGTCACGGCGGGTACCGCGTACCCGGCCGTGCTGTTCACGGTGTTCGACTCCGACTCCCGGGTCGACCCCTGCCACGCCCGCAAGATGTGCGCCGCGCTGCAGGCCGCCACCACCGCCGACCCCGGGACGCACCCGGTCCTGCTGCGCCGCGAGACCGACGTCGGGCACGGAGCCCGGTCGATCTCGCGCAGCGTCGCGCTGTCGGTGGACACGCTGGCGTTCCTCGCCGCCCGCACCGGACTGGAGCTGATCTGATCATGGAGATCGACGACCTGATCCCGCCGGCCCCGGTACTCGCGCAGCCCTCGTGCGCGAGCGACGCGGGCTCCTGGTGCGCGACGTTCTACCGGTACACCCACAACGACTTCCTGTCCCGCTCCGCGGACACGATCATGGACAAGGCGCTCACGATCACGTTCATCGTGATCGTGGCCGTGGTCCTGCGGTGGCTGGCGCACCGGGCGATCAACCGCCTGGTCGAGGGCGCGACGAGCGGGTCGATGACCAAGCTGCTCGGGCGCGCACCGAAACGGCTGCGCACGGCCGCGTCCCCGCTGGTCACCCAGCGGCGGGCGCAGCGGGCACAGACGATCGGCTCGGTGCTGCGGTCGATCACCTCGGCGGTGGTGCTGCTGGTCTCGTTCGTGATGGTGCTGGCCGAGTTCGGTGTCGCGCTGGCCCCGATCCTGGCCTCGGCCGGGGTGCTCGGGATCGCGATCGGTTTCGGCGCGCAGAACCTGGTCCGCGACTTCCTGTCCGGCATGTTCATGCTGCTCGAGGACCAGTACGGCGTCGGCGACATCGTCGATCTCGGCGAGGCCAACGGCACCGTCGAGGCGGTCGGCCTGCGGATCACCACGGTCCGCGACATCCAGGGCACCGTCTGGTACGTCCGCAACGGCGAGATCCTGCGGGTGGGCAACAAGAGCCAGGGCCACGCGGTGGCCGTGGTCGACCTGCCCCTGGCCCACAGCGCGGACATGGAGGAGGCGACCGAGCTCGCCGGGACCACCGCGGTGGCGCGCGTGGCCGCCCAGGACATCGCCGGGGACGTCCTGGAGGCCCCCGAGGTACTCGGTGTGGAGAGGATCACCTCGGAGGGCGTGGTGTTGCGGATCACGGTCCGGGTGCAGCCCGGGAAGCAGTGGGCGGTGCAGCGCGCGCTGAACGGGGCCATCACCGACGCCTTCGACGACCACGGCGTGCCGCGGCCGCTGTTCTTCCCCCGCGCCCCGACCGGGACCGCCGAGCCCCGGCCGTGATCCGCGCGTGGGGAGCGTCGGTGGCCCGGGTCCTGCCCGGGACACGGCGATGCGCCACGATGGCCCGGTGAGTGCTCCGCAGAACTTCTACGCCGAGGTCGGCGGCGCCCCGGTGTTCCACCGGATCGTCCACCGTTTCTACGAACAGGTCGCCGAGGACGAGATCCTGCGTCCGCTCTACCCGGAGTCCGACCTGGGCCCGGCCGAGGAGCGGCTGCGGCTGTTCCTGGAGCAGTACTGGGGCGGGCCCCGTACTTACTCGGAACAGCGTGGTCACCCTCGGTTACGAATGCGGCACGTGCCGTTCAAGGTCGGGCCGCTCGAACGCGATGCCTGGCTGCGCTGCATGAAGGTCGCCGTCGACGAGGCTGACCTCGACGAACAGCACCGTGCGCAGTTGTGGCACTACTTGCAGTACGCGGCGGCCAGTATGGTCAACTCCGACTTCTGATCTCCGCCCGAATAGGTGGCATGATGACTGTCCGTGAGATGGTGGCGGAACGCGGTCGTGTACGGGATCGATGTCCGCGCGTTCTGCGACGCCGACGGTGACGGCGTCGGTGACCTCGACGGCGTCCGCGACCGGCTGGGCTACCTGGAGCTGCTCGGGGTCGACGCGCTGAGCCTGGGGCCGGTGCCGGTGCCGGGGCCGCAGCCGGCCCCGGCGTGGGACGCGCTGCTCCAGGACGCCCACGCCTGCGGGCTCAGGGTCCTGGCCGATCTCGACGCCGGACACACCGACACCGGGCACGACTGGTTCCTCGACGCCGTCGCCGCGCCCGCGGGCAGCGCCGAGCGGGAGCGCTACCTGTTCCGTCCCGGCCGCGGCCCGCACGGCGACGAGCCGCCCACGAACTGGCTCGCGCTCGACCGGGGCCCGGCCTGGACCCGCCTGCCGGGCCCGTCCGGTGTGCCGCACACCGGCGAGCACGGCGGCGAGTGGTACCTGCACCTGCCCGGACCCGGCCGGCCGGACCTGAACTGGGCGAATCCGGAGGTCTGGGCCGAGGCCGACCGGGCACTGCGCTCGTGGACCGAACGCGGGGTGGACGGCCTGCGGCTCGACCTCCCGCACGCCCTGCACGGGCCGGACTCCTGGGTCGACGACCCGCGCCCGACCGCACGCGGCCCGCTGGCCGGGCCGGACGACCCGCGGCTCGACCACGAGGTCGGGCACGAGGTGGTCCGGACGATCCGCGCCGAGCTCGACCACCACCCGGGCCGGGTCGTGATCGCCCGCGTCGACGTGGCCGACCCGGCACGGTTCGCCCGCTACGGCGCCGACGGCGAGCTGCACCTGGCGGTCCGCACCGACCTCGCACACTGCCCGTTCCGGGCGGCGACGATCCGCGACCTCGTCGAGCGCTCGCTGCTCGCCGTCCGGCGCGCGGGCGGGACCCCGGCGTGGACCTGCGCCGACCCGGCCGGGCCGCCGGCCGCCCTGCGCCTGGGCAGCGCCGCGCGGTCACTGGCGCTGACGACGGTGCTGCTCGCCCTGCCCGGGGCCGTGCTGCTCGACGCCGGGGACGAGCTGGGACTCGCCGACCCCGCCCCGCCCGGGCGCGGCGGCGCCCGGCCGCCGCTGCCCTGGGACACCGCCGCTGCGCCGCTGGAGGACTCCGGCTCGACGCTGTCGCGGCACCGGCGGGCCCTGGAGCTGCGGCGGGGGCACCCCGGCTTCGTCGCGTGCGCCGACCGCGACGACGTGGAGTGGTTCGGCGCCCCGCCCGGGTGCCTGGCGTTCCGCCGCGGCGGGTCGACCCTGGTGTGCGCGCTCAACACCTCACCCGAACCGGTACCGCTGCCGCCGGGTGACGTGGTGTTCACCAGCGGGCCGTCCCCGGACGGACGGCTGCCGCCGGACACCGCGGCATGGCTGGTCTGACCGGGTGGCACGGTAGCCGCCGATAACCCGGAGACGACTCGCTCGTTCACCTCATGCATGGAGACAAGGGCGGCCCTCGTGGGAGCCGGGCTGCACACGATGTCACCCCGTCCCGATAAGGCGGACCAGATGGACGCACAGGATCACCTGTCCGGCAGCGACGCCGAGCCGTCGTCCCGGCACGCGCTGAACCGCCCGGTCGCGGTTCCGGACCCGGAGCCCGACCGCGACTCCGACGCGTGGTTCGCGGTCGTGCTGCGCGGCTACGACCGTGCGCAGGTCGACGCCCGCCTCGCCGAGCTGGAACATCGGGTCTCCGACGAGGCCCGGCGCGCCGACGTGGCCGAGTCCGCGCTCGGCGCGGTCCGCTCGCAGGCGCGCGAGCCACAGGCCGCGCCGGCCGCCGCGGCCGGCACCACCGACACCGGCACCGACGACCGCAGCTTCGGGAGCCGCCTCGAGCGAGTGCTGCAGGCGGCCGAGCGGGAGGCCGCCGACCTGCGGGAGAAGGCCGCCGCCGAGGCCGCGAGCGTGCTGGAGACCGCACGGGCCGAGGCCGAGCAGCGCCGCGAGCAGACCGAGCAGGCGCTGCTGGGACGCGCGGCCACCCTCGACCAGGAGTTCACCGCCCGCGCCGCCGCGCTCGACGCCCGCGAACGCGACGTCGACGAGCGGGTCGCGGCCGGCGAGCGGGAGGCCGCACAGGCCCGCGAGGAGGCCACGCGGAGCCGCGAGGAGGCTGCTCGTGTCCGCGAGGAGGCGGGACGGGCCCGCGAGGAGGCCACGCGCGCCGCCGCCGCCGAGCGCGCGGCCGCCGAGGAACGGGCCGCGGAGCTGATGCACCATGCCGAGGAGACCGTCCGGGAGCAGCGGGCCGAGGCCACCCGCGAGGTGCGCCGGATCGGCGGCCTGCGCGACGAGGTCCGCGAGGAACTGTCCCGGCTGCGCGGGATGCTGGGCGTCGAGCTCGACCGGAAGCCGGTCGCCGTGGCGCCCGACGACGAGGTGACGTCCGGTCCCGCGCGCGACACCGCGACCGCACCCCCCACCGGGACCGGAAGCGGCACCGCGACCGACCGCACCGGGACCGGGACCGGGACCGACCGCACGGGCACCGGTACCGGTACCGCGACGGAGCGTTCCGGCACCGGCGTCGGCCACGACGCCGACGGCGACCCGCTCACCGGCAAGCTCCGGGTCACCCCGGCGCGCGACACCGACGAACACGCGAACGAGCGGACCGAGATCGGCGCCATCCCGCCGTTCACGGTGTCCTCGATCGGGGTGCTGCCCTTCCGGGACCGGTCCGCCGGCGCCATCGGTGACGCCCGTCCGTTCACCGGTCCGGGTGACGAACCCGCACGCCGCCCGTCCGACCGCGAGGGCGCGACGCCGGCCACCGGCGTCGCCGGTACCGGCTCGGGGGCCTGGACCAGCGACGACGGCGGCTCGTCGGGCGGCAGCGCGACCCGGTCCGCGTCCTCGACGCGCGGCCCTCGATAATCGGATCGTTATGAGCACCCGACCGTCGCAGCAGGCATGACGTCGCCGCCCGGCCAGCCGGGGCCCGACGGCCGCCCGGAGCCCGATCCCGCCGAGCTCGGCGAGGCGATCCGGACCGGCCGGGTCCCGGTGGTCCCGGGATCGCTGGTCGACCTCGTGATGCAGTCCGGGGCCACCACCCCCGAGACCGGCCACGGCCCGGCACCGGAGCGGGACGCCCCGCACCCGGACGCGGGCGCCGCGGGCCTGTTCTCCCCCGGCCCGACCGCCCGGGCGTCCGGCACCGACACGGCGTCACCGTCGGACGGGGCCCGGCCCTCTTCGGGCTCACAGCCCTCCGGGAGTTCACAGCCCGGGGGTTCACAGCCCTCCGCGAGCCCGCGACCGTCTGCCGGCCCACGGCCTTCCGCCGATCCGCGGCCAGACGGTGGGTACGTTCCCGCCGGAGGGCCCGGGGACACCGCGCCCGGGGCTTCCGGTTCGGCGACGTCCGGTTCCGCAGCGTCCGGCACCGCAGCGTCCGGCTCCGCGACGTCCGAATCCGGGATCTCCGCCGACTCCGGGGCTGCTCTCTTCGAGAAGTCCGGCTCCGGGGCTTCCGCGTCCAGGGCGTCCGACCCCGTGACGTCCGGCGCCGAGGCGTCTCCGTCCGGCGCTACCGGCGCGGTGACTCCCGAGTCCGGGGCGTCACCCTCCGGAGCGACCGGGCCCGTGCTTGCCGGTTCCGAGGCCTCCCCCTCCGGAGCTCGGGGCTCCGGGACCTCGACCACGTCCGGCGCCGGGGACGCCCCCGCCTCCGACGGTCCGTCCGCTGCGGGAACGCCCCGCCCCGGTGGCGACCTGACGAGCGACCGCCCGGCCGGCAGCACCGGCGAGAACGCGACCGGCGCCGCTCCGACCGGCGACGTCCCGACCAGCGCGGCCCCCACGGGCGAGACCCCGACGTCCAGCGCCCGGACCGCGGACACCACCCCGCGCCCGGCCCCGGCCACGGGCGGCGTGGACTTCGCCGGTCTGGTCGGCACCTCCTACGGGGGATCCTCCGCCGCCGGCGACACGCAGGCCCACGAACCGTCCGGGGGCCGCCCCGCCGCGACGCCGCCCCGCACCGCGGACGGCTCGTCGCCCACGGCGGCCGCGGCGTCGCACGACCCGGCCGTCGCGGAGCCGGACGCCCCCGCGGGCTCCGGCACCGACCGGCTGACGCCCGGCGGGCGGGAGCCCGGGGCCCGCGCTGCGACCGCGGACCCCAGACCGCGGCCCCGCCGTCGGGACCCGCGCACGCCGGACGGGTTGTTCCCCGCCGCCACCGAGCCCGTCCCCGACCGGCAGCCGCTGCCGGAGCCACCCACCGGGGACGCCACCCTCGGGAACGCCGCTCCGGGGAACGCCGGTCTCGAGGACGTCGACCTCGGCGACCTGGGCGACGACCCGCTCGGCATCGGCCCGCTGCCACCCGCCGTCGGATCCACCTCGGACGGGCTGCCGGAGACCCCGGGCCCGTTCACGACACCGACGTCCGCGACGCTCGGCACCGAGCCGGGCGTCCCGGCGGAGACCGGGCTCACCGACGACTCGCTGTGGACCGCGCCCGCACCCCCGGTGCTGCCGCCGATCTCGCCGGCACCGGCCGCGTTCGAGCCGTTCCCGTCGGACTCCCGCCAGTCGACGCCGGAGTCGGTGGCCCCGCGGGCGCCCGGACCGGGCACCCCACCGGAGACCCGGCGCTCGGCGCCGGACCGGACCGACCGGGCCCAGCCCTGGCCCCCTCGGCCGGGAGCGTCGTCCCAGGCGGTGTACGCGCAGCCGGACACCGGCTCCGACCGGGTCCGGCGCGACCGCGGTGGCCCGGCCACCGACATCATCCCCGCCGCCGCGGACGCCCCGGCCCGGGGCACCGGCCCGGCCCCGAGCCCGCTGCGCGAGGACCCGCGCACACCACGAACCCCCGGCCACCGTCCGGCGGACGGGACCCGCACCGACCTGCTCGGCCCCGCCGCGGAGCCCGCCACCGGGCAGGCGGTGCAGAGCACCGGCGGGAACCGGCCGAGGATGCCCGGGCGCCCCCGGCCGGGCGACGGCGCCACCCACGCCTCCCGCCTGCCCGCCCCACCCCGGCCGACCATGCCCGGCCGCTCCGGGGCCGACCTGTTCCAGCCCGACCGGTCCTCCGACGGCCGGTCCCGGACCGGGACCTCGGGCGCCGACCGGGCGGGCGCCGACCGGGCGGGCACCGACCGGGCGGGCACCGACCGGGCGGGCACCGACGCCGCGGCACGCCCGTCGACGACGGCAGCACCGGCCGGTGCGTCCCACGACGCACCGCCACGGCCGCGCCCGCGACCGCGCCCGGGAGGTACCCGGGAGGCCGGCGGCGTCCGCCACGCCGACAACGGCGAGCCGACGGCCAATCACCGCCTCGTGTCCGATCCCGGCCGCTCGACCACCGTCATCGGCGCGCCGGTCCCGCCCGGCACACCGGAACCGCCCGGCACGCCGGGCCGAGACGCCGGCACCGGACCGGTGACCGGCCCGGCACCGGCCACCACCGGACCGGACGGGCGACCGGGACACGCGGCCACCGACACCACGGCGGCTGCGCCCGCGCCCGCGTCCACGACCTCCGACGGCCTCGCAGCGGGCGCCGACCCCGCCGCCACCGATGCCGACGGCGCCGCCGCGCACGCCCGGACCGACACCGAGGCCCGGCACGCCGGCGACACGGGCGAGCACGCGGCGAAGGCCCCCGAGGCAGCCCCGGCACCCGCGCCGGTCAAGGCCGGCCCGCAGGAAGCGATCATGTCGGCGAAGCCGGGCCGGGGCCGGGGCGTGTCCCCGGGCGGGCTCGCGATCGGACTCGCCGCGATCCTGCTCGCCGCGCTGACGATCTGGGCGATCGCCTACCCCTCGACCCCCGACTCACCGCGGCCCGGCTCGGAGCCGGCCGCCTCCCCCGCCGAGCAGGCCCTGCGCCCGGCACCGGTCGCGGCCGCCGCCAGCCTGGCCGAGCCGCGGGTACGGGCGACCGTCCCGGTCGAGGAGACACCGGTCTGGGCCACCGCCGCTCCGAGCGGCCGGTTCACCTACCTGGCCGTGCAGACCCCTGCGCGCCTGGTCGTGCTGGACTCGGGGACCGACACGGTGGCCGCGGAGATCCCGCTGCCCGGCCCGCCGCGTCATGTCAGCGTCTCCCGCGACGGCAGCCGGGCCTTCGTGAGCATCGCCGAGGACGACGGCTCCGCGAGCCGGATCGGCGTCGTGGACACCGTGACGAACCGGCTGCTGTCCACCGTCCCGGCGGCCGAGGACCCGCTGCTGGCCGTGCCCTCGGCCGACGGCCGCTTCCTCTACGTCGCGGGTGGCAGGTCCGGCACGGTCGACGAGGTCGACCCCGTCGCCGGCGTGGTCACCCGCACGGTGCCGGTCTCGCAGGAGCCGGCCGCGGCCGCGGCCGCCCCCGACGGGGACCGCGTCTACCTGGCCAACCGCGGCACCGGGCTGCTCACCGTGCTCGACCCGAACAGCCTCACCGTGCTCGGCAGCTACAAGGTCGGCGGCGACGCACAGGCGGTCGCGGCCGCCCCGGGCGGGGGCCAGATCGCGGTCGCCGGGCCGGACGACGACACGGTCTCGATCATGGACCCGGACTCCGGCCGGGAGATCGCGACCGCCCGCGTCGACGGCGGCCCGTCCGCGCTGGCGTGGGCCCCGGACGGCAGGCACCTCTACGTCGGCGCGAAGACCGGTGAGGCGCTGCGCGTGGTGGACACGACCACCTGGCAGGTCGTCGGCAGCGTGCCCACCGGCGGCCCGCCCACGTCGGTCACGGTCGGCCCGGACGGCCGCACCGGGTGGGTCACCACGCCGCGGGCCGACACGGTCACGGTGCTGACCCTGTCCTGAGCCCGGGGTCCGGGCGCGGCTCAGACGGGGAGCAGCGGCAGCGACGTCAGCCGGCGCCGCACGACGGCGCCGTAGCGGGCGTCGAGCCGCACCCAGGACCCGGACGCCGACACCCGCACCACCGGCTCCTGCCCGGAGGTCCCGGCGTCGCCCAGGAACCCCATACCCGACATCGCGAACAGCACCCGCATCGGCACCTTCACCGCGCGGGCAGGCGCGCCCGTCCCTCCGGCGGTGTCGGGCTGCGGGCTCACCGTCAGCACGGTCTGGTCCAGCAGCGACGCCGGCGGCCCCATCGGCCCGGCGTGCTCGCGGGCCAGCGCGATGCCCCGCTCGGCCAGGCTGTCCAGCTCCCCGGCCGGGATGTCGTCGACGACCGCCCAGCCGCCGTCCGGTGGCAGCTCCTCGGCCCACGACCCGACCGCCGTGCCGGGGTCGACCGACTCGGACCGGTCCACGGCCAGCGCGGTGAGCAGCGCGGACGCCAGGACGGTGCGCCGTGCGGGCTCCATCGACCCCGCCACCGAGCGGGTGACCAGCACGTCGAACGGGGTCTGCGCCCACGCCGTGACCAGCCCGGCGGCGCTGTGCAGCTGCATCGACGCGGCCTGGTCCAGCCGCACCACGCGGGCGGTGAACGCGCCCAGGTCGTCGCGCTCGGTCGCGTCGTCGAGCCGGATCGTCACCGCGGGCTCCCGGCCGCGGCCGCGGCCACCGTGGAGTCGTCGGACCAGCGCCCGAGGAACGCCCGCTCGTCGGCGCTCAGGCGCCGCACCCGGTCGGCCGCGAGGTCGTAGAGCGCCATCCGGGTCACCGCGCGGACCGCGACCGGGTCGGACTCCTGCGGCCCGTCGTGCATCTCGTAGCCGATCGTGAAGGACGCGGCGCGCACGTCGTGCACGTCCATCGTGACCCGCAGCGGCTCCGGCCGGTAGGCGATCTGACGCCGGTAGGAGACCTCGAGCCCGGCCACCAGCAACCCCGTGGCGAAGCCGCCCAGGCCCTCGGCGCCGGCCGCGGTGAACGCCAGCTCGACCCGGGCCTCCTCGAGCAGCGTGACGATCCGCGCGTGGTTGACGTGGCGGTAGGCGTCCTGGTCGGTCCAGCGCAGCGGGACCTGGGTGACGAATCGGGACACGGGGGAAGCCTCTCAGATCACCGCCCGCGGCTAGCGGGCCAGGCCACGTAGCTGCCGTGAGATCACCGACAGCGTCGCCAGGTCGAGCGTCGCCGACGCGCCGATCTCCTGCAGCGCCGACCGCGCCCGCACCAGCCGTGACGAGTTCGCCTGCTCCCACGCCGCGATCGCGTCGGCCACCCCGGTGCCCGGGCCGGACTCGCGCAGCGCGTCGAGGGTGATCGACCGCAGCGAGCCGTAGAGGTCGTCGCGCAGCGCGAGCCGGGCCAGCCCGTGCCAGCGGTCCCCGCGGGCCAGGCCGCTGACCGCGGTCAGCGCCATGTCGACGCCCAGGTGCTCGGACAGGGCGTAGTACAGCCGGGCCACCTCGCCGGCCTCCCGCGGCTCGCGTTCCCGGTCCGAGAGCTCGACCAGCTCGACGACGTCGAGCAGGCCGAACGAGTACAGCGACAGCGCCGCCGGCTCGATGAGCTCCTCGGGGACCCCCGACTCGCGCAGCGTCGCGGCGCGCTCGGTGACCGCGTCGAGCTCGCGGCCCTGCAGCAGCTCGGGCAGCTGCGTGCGCAGCGCCCGCACCGACGTCGTGAACCGGCTGATCTCGGCGCCGGTGGCCAGCGGTTGCGGACGGTTGGTCAGGAACCAGCGCGAGGCGCGGTCCAGCAGTCGCCGGGAGTCCAGCACGATGCCGTCGGCCACCCCGACCGGGATCGGGGCGGAGCGCACCGTCTCCCACAGCGCGGGCAGGTCGAAGACCGCGGTGGTGACGGCGTAGGCGCGCACCGCGTCCGGCGCGGTCGCGGCGAGCTCCTCGCCGAGCCGGAAGGCATAGCTGGCCCCGGCGCCGTCGACCATCTCGTTGACCAGCATCGTCGCGGTGATCTCGCGGCGCAGCGGGTGCGTGCGCACGGCGTCCGGGAAGCGGTCGCGCAGCGGGGCCGGGAAGTACTCCGGCAGGCGGGCGGCGAACGCGGCCACGTCCGGCAGCTCGGAGCCGCCGAGCCGGTGGGTCAGGTCCAGCTTCGTGTGCGCGAGCAGGGTCGCCAGCTCCGGACCGGTGAGTCCCTGCCCGGCCGCCTCCAGCTCGTCGAACCCGGCGGGGTCGGGAAGGACCTCGAGCTCGCGGTCCAGACCGGTGCGCGCGGCCAGGTCGTCGATCATCCGGCCGTGCACGTTCGCCATGCTCGCCGCGTGCGAGCGGCTGACCCCCAGCACCGCGTTCTGGTCGACGTTGTCGTCGAGGACCAGCTCACCGACCTCGTCGGTCATCGAGGCGAGGAACTCGTCGCGGGCCGGGCGGTCCAGCTCACCCGCGGTGACCAGCCGGTCCAGCAGGATCTTGATGTTGACCTCGTGGTCGGAGCAGTCCACCCCGGCGGAGTTGTCGACGGCGTCGGTGTTGATCCGCCCGCCCGCGCGGGCGAACTCGATCCGCCCGCGCTGGGTCAGGCCCAGGTTGCCGCCCTCGCCGACGACCTTGACCCGCAGGTCGCGGCCGTCGACCCGGATCGCGTCGTTGGCCTTGTCGCCGGCGTCGGCGTGGGCCTCGTCGGAGGCCTTGACGTAGGTGCCGATGCCGCCGTTCCAGAGCAGGTCGGCCGGCGCCAGCAGGATCGCGTGGATCAGCTCCGGTGGCGAGAGCCGGGTGACGGCGCCGTCGAGACCGAGCGCGGCCCGGATCTCCGGCCCGATCGGCACCGACTTCGCCGTCCGCGGCCACACCCCGCCGCCGGCGCTGATCGCCGACCGGTCGTAGTCGTCCCAGGTCGAGCGGGGCAGCTCGAACAGGCGGCGGCGCTCGGCGAAGCCCCGGACGGCATCGGGTGCCGGGTCGACGAACACGTGCCGGTGGTCGAACGCCGCGACGAGGCGGATGTGCGGGGAGAGCAGCATCCCGTTGCCGAACACGTCACCGGACATGTCGCCCACGCCGACGACGGTGAAGTCCCGGGCCTGGGTGTCGGTGCCCAGCTCGGAGAAGTGCCGTTTGACGCTCTCCCACGCGCCCTTCGCCGTGATGCCCATGGCCTTGTGGTCGTAGCCGACCGACCCGCCGGAGGCGAACGCGTCGCCCAGCCAGAACCCGTACTCGGCGGCGATGGAGTTGGCCAGGTCGGAGAACGTCGCGGTGCCCTTGTCCGCGGCCACGACCAGGTAGGAGTCGTCGCCGTCGTGGCGGACGACGTCCGGTGGCGGCACCGTCTGCACGGTGCCGTCCGGGTCGGTGTGCAGGTTGTCGGTGAGGTCGAGCAGCCCGGAGATGAACGTGCGGTAGCAGGCCCGCACCTCCTCGGCGTCCGGGGCGGGCCGGCGCACCACGAACCCGCCCTTGGCGCCGACCGGCACGATCACCGCGTTCTTCACCGCCTGCGCCTTGACCAGGCCGAGGACCTCGGTGCGGTAGTCCTGCTGGCGGTCGGAGAAGCGCAACCCGCCGCGGGCGACGGGGCCGAACCGCAGGTGCACGCCCTCGACCCGCGGCGCGTAGACGAAGATCTCGAACCGGGGCCGGGGTGCCGGCACGTCCGGGATCGACGAGGGGTCGAGCTTGAACGAGAAGAACGCCCGATCGCGGAACCAGTTCGTGCGCAGCGTGCCCTCGATCACCGCGAGCAGGCCGCGCAGGATCCGGTCCGCGTCCAGGCCGGTGACCTCCTCGATCAGGGCGGTGACGGTCTCGCGCGCCTCCGCGACCGAGGCGTCGCGGGCGCCGGCGGTCGGGTCGAACCGGGCCCGGAACAGCGCGATCAGCGCACGCGCCACGTCCGGGTGCGCGACGAGTGTGTTCGCGGTGTACTGCAGGCTGAACAGCCCGCCGAGCTGGCGGGTGTAGCGGCTGTAGGCGCGCAGCACCGCGGCTTCGCGCCAGGCCAGGCCGGCGCGCAGCACCAGCGCGGAGAAGCGGTCGGACTCGGCGTCGCCGCGCCACGCCGCGGAGAACGCGGCGCAGAACCGGGAGCCTGCGTCCTCCGGCGGCACCTCGGGCTCGCCGCTGGCGCGCAGGCCGAAGTCGTAGAGCCAGCAGCGGCGCCCGTCCGGGCGCAGGAACTCGGCCGGGCGCTCGTCGATCACCTCGACGTCGAGCTGCTGCAGCAGCGGCAGCACGGCG
The DNA here is from genome assembly GCA_966211265.1 of uncultured Pseudonocardia sp. Classification (GTDB taxonomy): domain Bacteria; phylum Actinomycetota; class Actinomycetes; order Mycobacteriales; family Pseudonocardiaceae; genus Pseudonocardia. The sequence goes on along the minus strand of CBIHNM010000066.1, from coordinate 2,620 downwards.
GTCAGCGTGATCGGGGAGTCGGCCAGGTAGAGCGCGAAGCGGACGTCACCGTCGGGACCGCGGTAGAGCCGGACGTCGAACCCGTCGGCGGGCAGCGCGAGCAGCCGGCGCAGGTCCTCCACGGCCCGGTCCGGCTCGATCCCGGCCTTGTAGGACTCCGGGATCCCGGCGAGCACGCCCGCGGCACGGGTCCCGGCCGCGCCGAGGGCGGAGACCAGCCGGTCGTCCCAGGTGCGCGAGGCCTCGGTGATCTCGTCCTGCAGCGCGTCGATGTCGTAGCCGGGAGGTTCGGCGGCCGGGTCGGTGGTGACCGTGAAGTGCACCAGCGCCAGGCTCGCCTCGCTGACCTGCGCGGTGTAGGTGACGTCGGTGCCGCCCAGACGGGTGCGCAGCACGTCGGCCATGGCGAGGCGGCTGGTCGTGGTGTAGCGGTCACGCGGCAGGTAGACCAGGCAGGACAGGAAGCGCCGGTAGGGGTCCGGGTGCACGAACACCCGCACACCCCGCCGCCCGGTGGCCGCGAGCACCCCGACCGCGGTGTCGTGCAGCGTCTCCTCGGTGGACGAGAACAGCTCCTCGCGGGGCAGCCCGGAGAACACCTCGAGCATCTGCTGGCCGGAGTAGGAGTCGGCCGGGAACCCGGCACGCCGGATCGCCGACCGGATCTTGCGGGCCACGATCGGGATGTCGAGCACGCTCTCGTAGCGGGCCGGGACGGTCAGCATGCCCAGGAAGCGGTGCTCGCCGGTGACGGCGCCGTCCGCGTCCCGGGTGCGCACGCCCAGGTAGTAGGGGTGCACCGGGCGCAGCACGCGGCTCGGCCCGCTGGCGCGGGTGATCACCAACGTGGCCGCGTCCCCGTCCGGCGGCGTCGACCCGTTGTCCGGCAAGAAGATCCGCGACCCGGCGTCGTCGGGTCGCAGCACGCCCAGTCCAGACCCGGTCTCGGGCAGCAGGCGGCCCCCGTCGCGCGTGTAGTGCCGGTAGCCGATGAAGGTGAAATGGTCGTCGACCATCCAGGTCAGCAGTTCGGAGACCTCGCCCGGGCGCAGCGACCCGGCACCGTCGGGCTGCGCGGTGCCCCCGACACGCGCGTCGGCCCGGTCCGCGTCCTCGGCGACCTCCCGGGCCCGGGCGAGCATCATCGCGCCGTCGCCGACGACCTGGCGGACGTCGAGCAGCGTGCGCTCGAGCTCGGCGCGGACCTCGTCGAGGTCCGGGGTGGTGGAGCCGGACACGTCGACGTCGAGGTGCATCCAGGACTCGACGAGGCTGCCGGCGGGGGCCGCGGCGGCGTCGGTGTCGGTGTCGACCCCGGTCAGCGCACCGGCGGGGTCGCGGCGCACGACCAGGATCGGGTGCACGACCCGGCGGACCGCCCCACCCACCCGGCCGATCCCGGCGAGCACCGACTCCACCAGGAACGGCATGTCGTCGGTGACGATCTCGACGATCGCGCCGGAGCCCTCGCCCGGGCGGACGGCGACGACGGCGCGGCCCGGCTCCCGACGTGCGGCCAGCTCCCGGTGCGAGGCGATGATGGCGTCGAAGTCCTGCAGGGCCGGGTCGGCGCCGGCGCGGCGGTCCAGCTCGGGGGTGTGCCGGGCGTACAGACGCCGCAGGCCCCCGCCTCCGCCGTCCGCGCCCTCGCTGTCCTGGGCTGGGTGTGTGTCGGCCGCGGACTGCTGCATCCGGCTGCTCACTTCTCGGTTCGGGCCTACCCGGTGGGGCACTGACCCGGCCACCCTAGCCGTGGCGCAGACCACGCGTGCCGAGCTTGGGACAAGCTTGAGACGTCCCCGCGCCCGGCGGTGCGGCGGGCGTCGAACGGCGCCCGGAGGGCCTCGGCGGGTCAGATGTCGCGGTAGGCGGCGAGCGCCCCGGCCAGCAGCTCGGCCAGGCCCAGGTCGTCCGGGATGTCGGTGGCGTCGGTGGCGCGGGCGCGGCCTGTCTGCCTCGCGCCGTTCCCGTCGACGGCCCCGTTGCCGGTGCGACCGGAGCCTCGCTCGGCCGACCGGTCCTCGCCCTGCGCCCGCCGGGCGCGCCTGCGGTCGGCGTGCCAGGCGACCCGCGCGGCACGCTCGTCCTCGTCGGCCGGCTCCGGCGCCGACACGGCGGGCGCCGTGCGCGACACCGGCTCGACGGCCTCGTCCCCGGTCCGCTCGGAGTCCCCGGCCGGCTCACCGTTCCCGGTCCGCGCACCGTCCTCGGCCGGCCCGCCGATCCCGAGCGGCTCACCGCTCCCGGCAGGCACACCCCCGGTCCGCTCGCCGTTCCCGGACCTCACACCGCCTGCGACCACCTCACCGACGCCGCTCACGGGGAGGTCGCCGGCCTCCGGGAGTCCCCCCTCCAGGGCCTCACTCGGTCCCGCGGACACGCCGGGCACCGCCTCCACACCGGGACCATCGTCACGGTCCACTCCCGTGCCGGGGAACCGCGCGACCTCCGGTAGCGGGGCCTGATGAAGCTCCGGCGCTCCGCCGTCCCGCCCGTGCTCGGGCTGGGGCGAGTCCCGCCGACGCCGTCCCCCGGACCCGGGGTGCACGACCGCACCGGCCGCCCACGGCACCGGTCCACCGTGGCGGCTCTGACGAGCTTGGCTGGACCGGCATGGGTT
>CBIHNM010000065.1:0-17225 GCA_966211265.1 uncultured Pseudonocardia sp. | reverse complement strand
CTCGTCGCGCAGGTCCGCGACCGCCTCGCGGGCGGCACCGGCCTCGGCGCGGGCGGCGGCGAGGCCGTCGCGCAGCCCGGCGGACTCGGACCGGGCGGCGTCCCGGTCCCGTTCGGCGCCGTCGGCCCGCTCCCGGGCCGCGTCGCGCTCGTGCCCGGACCGCCCGGCCGCGGCGACCGCCTCCTCGCGGCGCCGCTCCGCCTCCCCGGTCGCGACCAGCGCGCGGTCCCGGTCGGCGACGGCGCCGGCGGCCTCCTGCCGGGCCGCGCCGAGCGACTCGGTCGCCTCCAGCGCGGCGGCGGCGGTCTCCTCGGCGCGGGTGACGGCCTCCGCGCGTTCCCGGCGGGCCTGCGCCGCGGCGGACTCGGCGTCGCGGGCCCGGCGGAGGGCCGCCTCCCGGGCGGACTCGGCGTCCTGCCGGGCCCGGTCCGCCTCCGCAGCCCGGGAACGGGCCTGCTCGGTGGCCGCCACCGCCTCGGACTGCACCTCGTCGAGTCGCCGGTGCACCGCGTCGAGGGCGGCGGCCAGCTGGGCGACCGGCCCGGTCAGCGCGTCGACGTGCTCACGGAGGCGGTCGGCGTCGAGCGCGAACGCGCCCGCCCCGGCGTCCAGGCCCAGCGTGCCGAGGGCCTCCCGTTCGGCGCGGGCCATCTGCGCGCAGCCGCGCCCGCCCTCCCAGCGGGTGTCCCGGCAGAACGCACGCGGGCGCCCGCCCCGCGGCCCCGGGGGCGGCAGCTCGGCCCGGCAACGGCTGTATCCGCAGCGTACGGCGGTGTCGATCACGGTTGCGCACTCTATCAGTACCTAGTTTCCTAACTTAAAACTGGTTTCTTGAATGTTTACTGAAACCTAGAGCCAACGGAACCATCGTTTCGTTCGGTGGTCCGGCGCCGGAGGTGTCCGCGGGCACCGCCCTCGCAGGAGGGGCCGGGCAACGGCGCTCGGCGTGAGGTGGGGTGTGGCACCGCACGCGCGGGCCGCGTCGGCGCGGACGGGCTCCTCAGTCCAGGAGCAGGAACACGATCGCGGCGACGCCGATCACGACGATCACCCCGCGCAGCACCGCAGGCGGCAGCCTGCGGCCGATCCGCGCCCCGAGCAGGCCGCCGACGATCGAGCTCGCCGCGATGATCCCCACCACCGCCCAGTCGACCGGCGCGACGATCGCGTAGATCACCCCGGCCACGACGTTGACGACCGAGGCCAGCGTGTTCTTGAACGCGTTGAGCCGCTGCAACGGGTCCGCCACGAGCAGGCCCATGACGCCGACCAGCATGATCCCCTGGGCGGCGGTGAAGTAACCGCCGTAGACACCCACCAGGAAGATCAGCAGGTAGAGGACGGGCGAGGACGTCCGGTCCGGGCGCTCGCGGGTGCGCAGGCGCCGCGTCACCACCGGCGCCACCACGACCAGCAGGACCGAGATCCCGACCAGGACCGGCACGATCGTCTCGAAGGCGTCCGGCGGCAGCGACAGCAGCAGCACCGCGCCGCCGATCGCACCCAGGAACGACGCCACCGCGTACCGCGCGAGCCGTCGCCCGTGCCCGGACCACTCGGCGCGGTAGCCGACGGCGCCGGTGATCGACCCGGTGATCAGCCCGATGGCGTTCGACGTCGTCGCGGTGACCGGCGGGTAGCCGAGCGCGACCAGGACCGGGAAGGTGACCAGCGTCCCCGAGCCGACGACGGTGTTGACCAGCCCGGCCCACAGCCCGGCCAGGGCGATGACCACCACCTCGTCCCAGCCCATGGCGCCACCCTACGAACACGCCCGGGCCGCCCGGGCCCGGGAACCGGTTCCTTGACCTCGAGTCCGGTGCAGGGTGCACGGTCGGTCGGACCGCGGATCCGACCTCGACGCCAGGGAGCGACCATGGACCTCACACCGGACACCGACCGGTTCGAGCAGGCCTACATCGACGGGACGCCCCCCTGGGTGATCGACGAGCCGCAGCCGGCCGTCGTCGGGCTGGAACGGGCGGGCGGCTTCCGCGGCCGCGTGCTCGACATCGGCTGCGGTACCGGTGAGCACACGCTGCACCTGGCCGCGCTCGGCTACGACGTGCTCGGCGCCGACGCCGCGCCGTCGGCGCTGGCCCGGGCCCGCGCCGCGGCCGAGCGGCGCGGCGTCGCGGCGCGGTTCACCGCGGTCGACGCCCTCGACCCGCGGGCCCTGGGCGCGCTCGGGGTGTTCGACACCGTCCTCGACAGCGCCCTGTTCCACATCTTCGACGCCGCGGACCAGGCCCGCTACGCCGACGCGCTGCGCCGGACCTGCGGCCCGGGGGCCACCGTGCACCTGCTCGCGCTGTCCACCCACGGGCCGGGTTTCGGGCCCGAGATCGACGAGGCCGAGATCCGTACCGCGTTCGGCCGTCCGGGCTGGGAGGTCGGCGACGTCGCGACGACCACCTACCGCGGTGTCGTGGCCGAGCACCAGAGCGCGGCCCTCGGGCTCCCGGCCGGCGAGCGCGTCGACGTCCCGGCGTGGCTCGCCCGGATCGGCCGGGTCTGAGCCGCCGGGCCGCCGAGCCCGGGCCGGCCCCGGACGTGCGGCGGGTCGAGGACCGGTGCGGGCACGGTTGCGAGACGATCGGTGCGTGCCCGACGAGACGACCCCCGACGCGCCGTCCGGACCGGTCGCGGTGCTGCAGAGCCTGCCCGCGCGGCCCGCACCGGCGGCCGCCCCCGGGCCGGACGGGGGGTGGCCCGGCGTCGAGGACCCCGACACGCTGCGCGGGCTGGTCGCCCGGTGGCTGGCCGGGTACGGCGGCGCCCAGACCCGGCGCACCTACGCCTACGCCCTCGGGCTGCCGATCACCTGGGCGGACGGCGTCACCGGCGGTTCCGGGCCGCCCGGAGTGTCGCCGGGCACGCCCGGTGACACCCCGGCGCGCTCCCGCACTCCCCCGCCCGCCCCGCGCGGGCCCCTGCACCACCTGGCCTGGTTCCGCTGGTGCGCCAGCCGGTCCCTGGACCCGCGGCACGCGACCGCCGTGCACGTCACCGCCTGGTTGCACGCGCTCGACACCGCCGGCGCGCAGAAGCGGACCCGCGCCCGGATGCTGTCCACCGTCTCCGCGTTCTACGGCCACCTCCTCGACGAGGGTGTCGTGGCCGGCAACCCGGCCGCGCTCAACCGCAAGCGGCTCGGCCTCTCCGGCGCTTCCCGGGACCCCTCGCCGACCGTGCGGCTGACCGCGACCCAGGTCCGGGCCCTGCTGGACTCGGCGGCGCGGCTGCCGCACCCCACCCGGCACCGGGAGCTCTACGCGCGGCGGGCGGTCGCCGTGGTCGCGCTGCTGGCGCTGGGCCTGCGGGTCTCCGAGGTGGCCGGGCTCGACCGCGAGGACCTCGTCGTCTCCGGCGGGGAGCGCGTGCTGCGGGTGCTGGGCAAGGGCGGCGTGCGCCGTGAGGTCTACCTGACCGGTCCGGCCGCGGACGCGCTCTGCGCCTACCTCGCCGAGCGCGACCGCGCCGCGGGCACCGCCGTCCCCGCACGGCGTGGACGCGAGGGCGGGCCCCGGTCACCGTTGCTGGCCACCCGCGACGGCGGCCGCTGCACCCGGTTCGCCCTCTACACGCTGTTGCGCCGGGTCGCCGAGCTCGGAGGGCCCGAGCTCGACGACGTCGCCGACCGGGTGCACCCGCACGCGCTGCGCCACGCCTACGTCACGATCGCGCTGGAGAACGGTGCCCCGATCCAGCACGTCCAGGCCGACGTCGGGCACGCCACGATCGCCACCACCCAGCACTACGACCGCGGGCGGCGCACCCGCGACTCCAGCGCCGCCGACGTCGTCGCGGATGCCGTCGGGCGGGGCACCGGGACCACCGAACCGGTAGCCCCTCCGACCGGTGGCCCCTGACCGGCGGCCCTCCGAGCCGGACCCGGCGACGACGGTGTCGCGCTCGCCCGCCGACCCGCCGCACCGCCCCGACGGCGCCGGTACCCGCCCGGCTCGGCTGATCTCCCCGGGCCGCCGGGGAGATCAGCCGTCCGGTCAGACCTTGTCCGCCTTGTCGGCCTCGTCGATCTCGCACACCTCGCCGCTCTGCATCCGCTCGCGGAAGCTGCGCACCTCGGCCTTGACCACCGGGGCCAGGATGTAGAGACCGATGATGTTGAACACCGCCAGCAGGAACAGCACCGCGTCGGCGAAGTCGAGCACGCTGCCCAGGGTCAGCACCGAGCCCACGATGATGAAGAAGCAGAACACCCCCTGGTAGATCCGCTCGGTCAGCGCGGACCGGCCGAACAGGAACGTCCACGCCTTCTGCCCGTAGTAGCCCCAGGTGATCATGGTCGACAGCGCGAACAGGACGACCGCCACGGTGAGCACGTAGGGGAACCCGGGCAGCACCGTCTCGAACGCGTTCGAGGTGACCAGTACACCGTCCGGCGTGGTCTCCCCGCCGGAGGAGAGCACCGTGGCCTGGGCATCGCGCCAGAACGGGGTTCCGGCGATCACGATCGTGAGGGCCGTCATCGTACAGATGATCACCGTGTCGATGAACGGCTCGAGCAGCGCGACGTACCCCTCGGTGACCGGGTTGCGGGTGCGCACGGCCGAGTGCGCGATCGGCGCCGAACCCAGCCCGGCCTCGTTGGAGAACGCGGCCCGCTGGAACCCGACGATCAGCGCGCCGAGCGCGCCGCCGATGACGCCCTGGGCGCTGAATGCGCCGCCGACGATCGCCGCGAGAGCGCTCGGCACCTGGCCGATGTTCACGACGATCACCACGAGGCAGGCGAGGACGTAGATGACCCCCATCGCGGGGACGAGGCGGCTGGTCACCCGTCCGATCGACTTGATCCCACCGAAGATCACCGCGCCGACGACCGCCGCCAGCACCACACCGAAGATGAAGGCGGGGCCGGTACCGCCGAGCGGACCGGCGTCGCCGCCGGTCACCTCCTGCAGCTGGGCGAAGGTCTGGTTGGCCTGGAACATGTTCCCGCCACCGATCCCGAACAGCAGCAACATGATCGAGGCGCCGACCGCGAGCACCATGCCCAGGCCCTTGCCGAAGGATCCGGGGATCCGCTCGGCGACGCCCTTGCGCAGGTAGTGCATCGGACCGCCGGACACGGTCCCGTCCGGGTGCTCCTCGCGGTAGCGCACGCCCAGCGTGCACTCCACGAACTTCGTGCACATCCCGAGCAACCCGGCGACGATCATCCAGAACGTGGCGCCGGCGCCGCCGACCGTGACCGCGACCCCGACGCCGGCGATGTTGCCCAGACCGACGGTTCCCGATACGGCCGAGCTCAGGGCCTGGAAATGGCTGATCTCGCCGGGCTCGTCGTTGCGGGTGTACTTGCCGCGGACGATGCGCAGGGCCAGCGCGAAGCTGCGGAACTGCACGAAGCCGAAGTACACGGTGAACACCGCGGCGGCCACCACGAGCCAGGCCACGATCCAGGGGAAACTCACCCCGAACACGGTGACCTCGTAGAACACGATGTCCGAGAGTGCCGTGGTGATCGGGTCGAACGCGCTGTTGATCGCGTTCTCGATGGCCCCGAGGATTCCGGGTTGCGGTTCGGCGGCGAGGACGGCGTCCGGCGTCGAGCCCGGGATCGCCGGGCTCTGTGTGATGGGTGACATGACAGGAGAGCAGACCTGCCGGGGCCTGTCGGGGCAACACGATCGGGCGATCGTTACCAAAACGTCCGTACGCGTCGTGGCCGGGAGCTACGCCGCATCCGGCCGAAAGAGGTCATCCGACCCCGCGAAGTGGTCGGTCAGGTACTTCTCGCCCTCGTCGCTGCAGAAGCTCACCACGGTGGCACCCGGGTGGGCGGCCAGCCAGGCCCGGGCCGCGACCAGGTGGGCGCCGGAGCTGGGCCCGACGAACAGGCCGAACGACCGGGCCATCCGCCGCATCTCGGACAGTGCGTCCTCGCTGGAGACCGACACGACGTCGTCGACGACGGCGCGGTGCCGGGCCAGGATGCCGGGCACGAAGCCGTCGGCGATGCCCTCGATGCGGTGCTTGCCGATCTCCCCGCAGCGGATCGTGCAGGACTCGTGCGGTTCCAGCCCGATCACCGCACAGGCCGGGTTGACCTCCCGGAACGCCCGGCCCACCCCGACCAGCGTGCCGCCGGTCCCGATCCCGCAGACCACCGCGTCCGGCGGCGAGGGGAGCTGGCCCAGGATCTCCGGTCCCAGCCAGGTCGCGTTCTCCTCGACGTTGTCCTCGTTGTCGAACTGCGAGGGCGCGAACCAGCCCGGCCGCTCCCCCAGCGCCGCGGCGACGGCCAGCGCGTCGGTGACGTGGAAGTCCCCCACCTCGAGCACCTCGGCGCCGAACGCGCGGGAGATGGCGGTGCGTTCGCGGCTCAGGCCCGACGGGGTCACCACCACCATCCGGTAGCCGCGTACCGCGGCGACCATCGCCATCGCGTTGCCGGTGTTGCCCGAGCTGGCCTCGACGATCGTGTCCCCCGGCCGCAGCAGCCCGCGCTCCTCGGCCCGCCCGATCAGGTGCAGCGCCATCCGGGCCTTCACCGAACCGGACGGGTTGAGGTGCTCGAGCTTGAGCCACACGCCGTCGACCTGCACCAGCGGGGTGTCGCCGATGGCGTCGAGGATGCTCACGCCGCCCCCTCCGCGGCGTCGTGCACCGCGACGATCTCACCGAGCGAGGTCCGCACCCAGGTGTGGAACGCCTCGATGTGGTGCTCGGTCGGCACGAGCACACCGCCCTGGGCGTAGACCCGCGAGCCCATCCCGGACTGGCACCGTTCACAGGCCTCGAAGTCCTGCCGGTTGACCCGGTCGAACAGCTCCACCGACCGCGAGATGTCGGTACCGGAGGCGACGATGTCGGGGTGCACCAGCCAGTCGCACTCGATGACCGTGCGGTCGGGCGCGAGCGGGAACATCCGGTGCACGATCACGTGGTCGGGCACCAGGTTGAGGAACACCTGCGGGGCGACGGTGACGGCGAAGTAGCGGCGGTCCTGCTCCTCGTCGATGTCGGGCAGCCGCCCGAGCCCGGCCGACCCGTCCACGGTGAACCCCTCCACCGCAGCCCCCATCTGCGCGCCGTGGCCCACGTAGTACTGCGCCGCCCAGCCCTTCGCGAACTCCGGCAGCACGCCGGTGAGCTCCGGGTGGATCGTCGCGCAGTGGTAGCACTCCATGAAGTTCTCCACGACGAGCTTCCAGTTCGCGGCCACGTCGTAGGTGATCCGCCTGCCCAGCACGAGGGATCCGACGTCGTAGCGGTCCACGGCGGCGACGTCGCCGAGCCGCGCGGTCACCGAGGCCATGACGGTGTCGGCGAACGAGGGCGGGTCGGCGTCGAGGCAGACCCAGACGTAGCCGAGCCACTCCCGGACCGCGATCGTGCGCAGCCCGTACTCGGCGCGGTCGACGTCGCGCATCTGCGGCAGGTGCGGTGCGCCGGCGAGCTTGCCGTCGAGGTCGTAGGACCACGCGTGGTACGGGCAGCGGAACGTCCGACCGACGGTGCCCGACTCCTCGGTGCACAGCCGCGCCCCCCGGTGGCGGCACACGTTGAAGAACGCGCGGGCCTCCCCGGAACGGGAACGGGTGATCAGCACGCTCTCCCGTCCCACCGTGACGGTCCGGAACGCGCCGGCCGCCGGGAGGTCGGCCGCGGCAACCGCGCAGAACCAGTTCGTCTCCAGGATGCGGGCGCATTCGGCGTCGAACGTCGACGGGTCGGTGTAGGCGACCCCGGGCAGGGTCGGGCGGAGGCTGGGCGGCAGCGACGCCGTGGACGTCGTGGCTGCCGTGGGCTGGGACGTGGTGCTCATGCGACGTGCTCCCCGAAGTGCGCGGAGTGGGCGGGGGTGAACCGGGCGGGGTCGAACAGGTCGATCGGATGCGCCGTCGAACCGGTCGTGACCAGGTCGGCGAGGATCTCGCCGACCACCGGGACGAACTTGAAGCCGTGCCCGGAGAACCCGCAGGCCACGGTGACGCGCGGGTGCCACGGGTGCGGGCCGAGCACGAAATGGTGGTCGGGTGTGCAGGTGTACATGCAGGTCTTGGCGCGCACGAACCGCGCCACCGCGTCCGGGACGTGCGGTGCCGCGAACGCCCGGATCTCCTCGACCTCGCCCGGATGCACCGTCCGGTCGATGCCCGCCGGGTCGCAGGGCTCGCCGCCGCGGAAGAAGGCGATCTTGACGGTGCCGTCCGGCCCGAGACCGAACCCGTAGAACTGGCGCCCTCCCGGTCCTTCCCAGATGTAGACCGGGTGACCGGCGAAGGCCGCGGGGTCGGGCGGGGCGAACCAGAACTGTACGTAGCGCTCGACCTGCATCGGCACCCCGAGCGAGGCCAGCAGCTGCGGCGCCCACGCGCCGGGGGCCAGCACCAGCCGGTCGGCCTGGTGCGTCCCGCGGTCGGTCCGCACCCGCACCCCGGCACCGGTCGCGGTCCAGCCCAGGACGGTCTCGCCGTGGCGCAGGGCGGCGCCGTGCCGGGCGGCGAGGTCCAGGTGGGCGCGCACGCTCTCCTCGGGGTGCACCGAGCCGGCGCGCCGCTCGACGAGCGCGACGTCGCGATCCCCGGGCCGCAGCGTCGGGAACCGGGACCGGACCGCGGCGGCGTCGAGCAGCTCGTGCTCGAGACCCCAGTGCCGGGCGCTGCCCAGCGAGCCGGACACGGTGCGCCCCTCCGGTCGCCCGAGGATCACCCCACCGCACCAGTCGACCAGGTGCCGGCCCGACTCCTGCGCGACCGAGTCCCACAGCTCGCCGGCCCGGCGCAGCAGCGGCACGTAGGCGGGATCCTCGAAGTAGGCCTGGCGGGTGATCCGCGACCCGCCGTGGCTCGATCCCCGGTCGTGCGCAGGCGGGTGGCGGTCCAGGCCCAGCACCCGCAGGCCGCGGGCGGCGAGCCGGTGCGCCGCGGCGCTGCCCATGCCGCCGAGCCCGACCACGATGACGTCGTGTCCCATGTCGTCCTCTTCCCCCGGGTGACGGTCAGCGGGCCCGCATGCGGGCCATGGACGGGTCGTAGCGCGGGCCGTCGACGACCTCGGCGCCGAGCCGCCTGCCCAGGTACTCGACCTCGACCCGGGACCCGGCCACGGCCCGGTCGGCGGGCAGCCACGCGTGCGCGATCGACTCCCCCACGGTGTGTCCGACGGCGGCGCCGGCGACGTACCCGAGCACGCCCCCGCCCGTGGGTGGCGACGGCCGGGTGGCCGGCCGTTCCCCCGGGTCGACGAGGTGGGGGCCGCGGCCGGGGCGCTGATCGTCCGGGACGTCGTAGACCGGCTCCTGCCCGAACAGCACCGTCCGCGGGGAGTCCAGCACGAGGGTGGCCAGCACGCGGGCCGGTGGCCCGGCCAGCCGTCGCCCGTGCAGGGCGGCGCGGCCGAGGAACGGGCCCTTGTCCATGTTCACCGCGAAACCCAGGCCGGCGGAGTCGGGGTCGTGCTCGGTGCTGATGTCGGTGCCCCAGGAGCGGAAGCCCTTCTCCATCCGCAGCGAGGAGAACGCGTGCCGGCCCGCGGCGACCAGCCCGTGCCGTGCACCGGCCGCGTAGATGGTGTCCCACAACGCTTCCCCGTGCTCGGCGGCGGTGGACAGCTCCCAGCCGTACTCGCCGACGTAGGACACCCGCAGGCCCAGGACCGGCACCGACCCGACGGTGAACTCGGCCGCCCGGAAGAACCCGAGGCGCTGCGCCGACTCCGGGACCAGCCCCTCCAGCACGTCACGGACCTTCGGCCCCCACAGTCCCAGGCAGCAGGTCTGGTCGGTGACGTCGCGGATCGTCACCCCGGCGCGGGCGTAGGAGCGCAGCAGGGCGACGTCGAGACGGTGGGTGATCCCGAGCACGAACCGCTGTGGACCGAGCCGGGTGACGGTGAGGTCGGCGCGGATCCCGGCGGCCTCGTCGAGCATCAGCGTGTAGGTGACGGTGCCGACCGGCCGGTCGAGATCGCTGGTCGTCAGGCGCTGCAGGAACTCGCACGCGTGCGGGCCGGTGACCTCGACCCGGCGCAGCGGCGTGAGGTCGTAGAGCCCGGCCGCACGCCGGGTGACCAGCGCTTCGGCACCCGCGACGGGCGACCAGTTCCGCGCCGCCCAGCCGCTGCGCCGGGCCGTCTCGCAGACCTCGGGCAGGCTCGCGTTCGCCTCGAACCACATCGGACGCTCCCACGCCGCGCCCTCGCCGAACACGGCACGCAGCTCGACCTGGCGGGAGTGGAACGGGCTGGTGCGCACCGGGCGCGCGACGGCCGGCGGGTCGTGCGGGTGCACGATGTCGTAGACCTCGTCGAAGGCCCGGCAGGCCCGCGCGCGGACCGTCCGCGGCTCCAGCATCGCCGGGTCGAACCGGTCCAGGTGCGCGCACGACAGGTCGATCGGCTCACCGCCGACGGCCGGACGCCCGGTCGTCATCCACTCCGCGACCGCTTCCGCCACCCCGGCCGAGTGCGTGATCCACACGGCCTCCGCCGACCAGAACCCGGCCAGGTCCGGGTGCTCGCCGAGCAGTGGCATCCCGTCCGGGGTGAAGGAGAAGACCCCGTTGATCCCCTCCTCGACCTTCGTCTCGCCGAGCGCGGGCAGCAGCGTCAGTGCCGCCTCCCAGGACGGGTCGAAGTCCTCGGGGGTGAACGTGCGCTCCGAGGCCATCGTGGTGTTCGGGTCCGCGACGTCGAGCTCGAGCGGGTCCATCGGCATCGCCCGGTGGCCGTAGGCGCCGATCCCGATCCGGTCACCGTGCTCGCGGAAGTACAGGTCGGCGTCCTGGTGGCGCAGGATCGGCAACGACGCGTCGGCCCGGCCGGTCAGCGACTCCAGCGCGTACACCGCGTCCAGCGCGGCCACCGGCGAGGTGATCGCGTACTGGTGGGCCATCGGGACCAGCGGGATCGTGACCCCGGCCAGCCCGCCGACCAGCGGGCCCCACATCCCCGCGCAGGAGACGACCATGTCGGCGTCGAACCGCTCGCCGGCCGAGGTGCACACGGCGCGGACCCGCCCGCCGGCGCGCTCCACCGCCGTGACGCGCCGGTGGCCCAGGAACGTCGCGCCCCGCGCGGTCGCGGCCCGGGCCTGGGCCTCGGCGGCGGCCACCGGGGAGGCCAGCCCGTCACCGGGGATGTGCAGCCCGCCGAGGATCGTCGAGGCGTCGATCAGCGGGTGCAGCCTCGCGCACTCGGCGGCGTCGATCACCCGGGACCCGATGCCGGAGGCTGCGGCCCAGCCGTGGCGGCGGTGCAGGTCGGTGAGCCGCTCCGGGGTGGCCGCGACCTCCAGGCCGCCGACCGGGCGGAAGCAGCGGGCACCGTCGAGCGTGGTCTGCGAGTACTTGGTGACGGTGGCGTCGGCGAGGCGGGTCATCGTGCGGTCGCCGGTGGTCCGGAACACCAGCCCGGGGGCGTGCGAGGTGGACCCGCCGGTGGTGAACAGCGGGCCCTGGTCGAGGACGGTGACGTGGGTACGTCCGCGTCGGGTGAGTTCGTCGGCGAGGGCGCATCCGACGATGCCGGCTCCGATGACGACGATGCGGGGCTGTGTGGCCATGCGGCTCTCCTGCTGCGTTCCGGCGTCGCCCAGGCCAGACGACCCGCCGAGAGGGGCGGGTGCGACACACGGGAGAGGGCCGGGCCGTTCGTGGAGCCAGCGGCGTGTGTTGCTCTATGGGCAACGTACTTCTTCTGTACGCAACAGAGTGGGCTGCGCCGGAACGCCTGTCAAGAGGAACTTCACTGCACCGCCGGCGCAACGATCCGCTGGTCACGCACTGGATCCGGCGAAACCGGACGATGTTCCCCGGAGGCTCTGCGCAACGCCGTTGCGTTCGCCGCAACGCTGCAGCGTTCAGGCCCGTCCGACGTTCTCGGAACTCTCCCGACGCCGGGGCGCGCGGGCGTCGGCGGCCCGGGCGCCGGCGTGCAGCGGGCGGCCGCCGGTCACGGTCGGTCGGTCGGTCAGCCGGTCGGCCGGGCGGGGCGACGGACCGGGACGCAGCAGTCGACGGCGCACGGGGCGCCGTCGGTCGTGCACCCGGCCGAGGGGACCGTGCCCAGCCGCCGCGCCGCGACGCCGTCGACGTGCTCGCCGACCAGCTCGACCACCATGTCGGCGAAGCGGGGGTCCGGCCCGGCGGTGGCCGCCCGCGCCAGGGCGATGCCCAGCTCCTCGGCGTGGTCGAGCGCCTCGTTGTCCAGGTCCCACACCACCTCGACGTGGTCGGAGACGAACCCGACCGGCGCGATCACCACGGCCGGGACGCCCTTGGCGTGCACGGTGTCGAGGTGGTCGACGATGTCCGGCTCGAGCCACGGCACCTGCGGCGGACCCGAACGCGACTGCCAGACCACGTCGAAGTCCTCCACGCCCACCTCCGCCGCGACCAGCGCCGCGGCCTCGGCGACCTGGCGGGAGTAGCGGTGCCCGCCCTCGGACGGGCGCCCGGCGGCCTCGTCGGCCGAGGTCGGGATCGAGTGCGCGGTGAACACCAGCCGGGCGTCGGCACGCCGGTCCTCGGGCAGCCGCGCCCGGGCCGCGCGCACGGCGTCGGCGTTGGCGGCCACGAACCCCGGGTGGTCGAAGAAGTGCCGCAGCTTCACCAGCTCCGGCGCCGAGGCACCCACCGCCTCCCGGGCGCGGGCGATGTCGTCGTGGTACTGCCGGCACGCCGAGTAGCCGCCGTAGGCGCTGGTGGCGAACACCAGTGCCCGCCGGACCCCGTCGCGGGCCATCGCGGCCACGGTGTCCTCGACGTAGGGCGTCCAGTTGCGGTTGCCGAAGTACACCGGCAGCTCGGTGCGCTCCGAGATCGCCGCGACCAGCTCCCGATTCCGGGCATTGATCGGCGAGACCCCGCCGAAGTGCCGGTAGTGCTCCTCGACGGCGTCGAGCCGCTCCGGGGGCACGCCGCGACCGCGGACCACGTTCTCCAGGAACGGGCGGACCTCGTCGGGGGCCTCCGGGCCACCGAAGGACAGGAGCAGGATCGCGTCGACAGGCTCTGGCACGCCTGCGATTACACACCCACGGCGTGGAACCCGCCGTCCGCCCACACCATCGAGCCGGTCGTGGCGGGCATCCAGTCGGAGAGCAGCGCGCAGACCGTCTTCGCGACCGGCGTCGGGTCGGCCACGTCCCAGCCCAGCGGCGCGCGCCCGTCCCAGGCGTCCTCGAACGCGGCGAACCCGGGGATCGACCGGGCGGCCATGGTGCGCACCGGGCCGGCGGCGACCAGGTTCACCCGGATCCCGTCCGGGCCCAGGTCGCGCGCCAGGTACCGGGTCACCGACTCCAGGGTGGACTTGGCCACGCCCATCCAGTCGTAGGCCGGCCACGCCTGGCGGTTGTCGAAGTCCATCCCGACGATCGAGCTGCCCGGCCCCATCAACGGCTTGCACGCCATGGCCAGCGACTTCAGCGAGTAGGCGCTGACCTGGATCGTGGTCGCGACGTCCTCCCAGGTGGCGTTGAGGAACGCGCCCTCGCCCAGCGCACCGGCCGGGGCGAAGCCGATCGAGTGCAGGACCCCGTCCAGGCGCGGCTCGTCACCGAGGTGCGCCGAGACCCGCTCGGCCAGCGAGTCCAGCTGGTCCTGGTCGGACACGTCGAGCTCGACGACCGGCGCGGGCTGCGGCAGCCGCTGCGCGATCCGCTCGACCAGGCGCATCCGCCCGAAGCCGGTGAGCACGACCTGCGCTCCCTGCTCCTGCGCGATCTTCGCGGCGTGGAAGGCCAGCGAGGCGTCCGTGATCACTCCGGTGATCAGCAGCCGCTTGCCGTCGAGCAGTCCCATGTCGTCCCTTCGGTGGTGCGGTGGCGTGTCGGGGTGTGAACGGTCTAGTGGCCCATGCCGAGACCGCCGTCGACCGGGATCACCGCGCCGGTGACGTACCCGGCGCCGGGCGAGGAGAGCCAGGTCACCACGGACGCGACCTCGGTGACGTCGGCGTAGCGCGAGAGCGGGATCTGGCCGAGGATCTCGTCGCGGCGCTTGTCACCCAGCGCGCGGGTCATGTCGGTGTCGACGAAGCCCGGCGCCACGACGTTGGCGGTGATCCCGCGGCTGCCCAGCTCCCGGGCCACCGAGCGGGCCAGCCCGACCAGGCCGGACTTGGACGCCGCGTAGTTGACCTGCCCGGCCGAACCGGTCAGCCCGACCACGGACGAGACGAAGACCATCCGGCCGCCCTTGGCCTTGAGCATCCCGCGCGAGGCGCGCTTGGCGACCCGGTAGGCGGCGGTCAGGTTGGCGTCCACCACCGAGGTGAACGAGTCCTCGCTCATCCGCATCAGCAGGCCGTCGTCGGTGATGCCGGCGTTGGACACCAGCACCTCGACCGGGCCGTGCGCGGCCTCGACCTCGGTGAAGGCGGCGTCGACGGAGTCGGCGTCGGTCACGTCGCAGTGCACCGGCAACAGGGTCTCGGGCAGCCCGTCCTTCCCGGAGCGGTAGGTCACCGCCACCTGATCACCCTGCTCGGCGAACGCGTTCGCGATCGCGAGCCCGATTCCGCGGTTTCCTCCGGTCACCAGCACGCTGCGTCCCACGCCGCAGAACCTAACGCACGGGCCCGACCGGGGTCCTCCCGTGCGGCGAAACCGCACCTCCCGGGCCGGTGGGCCCGGTCACGGCGGCGGTGCGCCGATCAACGCCGGGCCCGGGGCGGCCCGGGACGGCCGGGCGGTTCAGGGGGTCCGGGCACGGACGACGTCGAGGTCGCGGAACGCGGGTGCGCCGTCGGAGAGCTCCTGCATCCGTTTCGCGATCGCCGCGGTGGCCGGGTGCTCGGAGTTGGCCATCGCCGAGACGTGGTCGGGGAACCCGACCACCTCCACGTAGGTCCCGGGGACCGCCCGGTCCGCGCCGAGCAGGTACCACTGCGCGGTGCGTGCGGGGCCGATCTCGCGCATCCATTCCTCCACCGCGCCGTCGAACTCCTCGACCCGGTCCGTCCGGAACTCGATGATCTGCACGAACGAGCCGGGGCCCGCCACGACGGGTGCGTCGCGCAACCCCGCCCGGATCCCCTCCCGCAGTTCCGCGCCGTCGGCGTGGCCGTGCGCGGCGACCGCGTGCTGGCAGGCGGCGGCGAGGACCTCGTCCTCCTCACCGGTCAGGGTCAGCGTGCAGCCGCTCTCGCTGGGCATGTCGCGGCAGTCGGCGATCTTCCTCGTCATCCTGGCCTCCGGATGCGGTCGCCGGTTCCGACACCGGCGGCGGCGGTGTGTCGGCGGCGCCGGCGCTCGTCGGGCGCTCCGGCCGGGCGAAGGCGGGGGCGTGCAGCCCGTCGGGTCCCGGCGTCTCGACTCTGGAGCGACCACCCTAGGAGCCCGGCCCGCGGAGCTCGTCGTCAAGAGTGCTGAACCCGGTCCGGGCCGTCGGGCCCCGGCGCGGCCGGGCACGCCTCAGGGCAGGCGCCGCCCCAGCGCGATGCCTGCGCCGAGACCGAGCACGAGCAGCAGCACGCCGCCGACCAGCCAGGGTTTGCTGGCGTCGATCTCGCGTTCCTCGTAGCCGAGCTCCTCGGACAGGTCGGAGTAGACCCGTTTGAGCTCGTCCTCGGTCGCGGCGGTGAAGAACTGACCGCCCGAGATCTGGGCGATCCGCTCCATCGCGGCGTCGTCCACCGCGACCGGGGTGCGGCTGCCGTCCAGGTCGATCGTGCCGTAGCTGGTGCCGAACGAGATCGTGGAGACCGGGATCTGACGCCCGGCCGAGTCCTTGGCCGCGGTGAACGACCCGCGCGGCTCGTTCTCGCCGTCGGGGCCCGGGACGGTCTGGGTGCCGTCGGAGAGCAGCACGATCCGGGCCGGCGGCGGCGCGCCGGACTCGTCCGGGGCACCGCCGATGGACCGGGAGAACGAGTCGATCGACTGCAACGAGGTGAAGATCGCCTCGCCGGTGGCGGTCGACTCGGCCAGCCGCAGCCCGTCGACGGCGCGCTTGACCGTGCCCCGTTCGGTGGTCGGCGAGACCAGCACGGCCGCGGTACCGGCGAACGAGACCAGCCCGAGGTTGACCCCCGGGGTGAGCTGGTCGGCGAACTGCTTGGCCGCGGCCTGGGCCGCGGCGAGGCGGCTCGGGGCGACGTCGGTGGCCTTCATCGACAGCGAGACGTCGATGATCAGCATGACGGTGGCCCGGTTGCGCGGGACCTTGGCCGTGGCCTGCGGACCGGACAGGGCCACGGTCAGCACGGCCAGTGCCAGGATCAGCGCGACCGCCGGGACGTGGCGCACCCAGCCGGGACGGCGCGGGGCCACGGTCTCGAGCAGCTCCAGGTTCGTGAACCGCACGACGTCGCGACGGCGGCGCCGCTGCAGCACCACGTAGCCGGCGGCGAGCGCGCCCACCACCAGCAGGCCCAGCAGCCACCACGGGCTCGCGAACTTCATCGGCGCCCCCCGCCGGACCATGTCTGCTTGCGCGCGACGGCGAACCGCACGATGTCGGCGACCCAGTCCGAGTCGGTGCGCAGCGTCAGCTGGGCGCACCCGCAGCGGCGCAGCGCCGCGGCCACCCGGTCCCGGTGCTCCGAGGCGGCCGCGGCGAACTCGCGGCGCAGCAGCGGGGTGGTCTCGACCTCGCGTTGGCGTCCGGTCTCGGGATCGGCGAGCACGACCGTCCCGACGTCGGGCAGCTCCAGCTCGCGCGGGTCCACGATCTCGATCGCGAGCAGCTCGTGCCGGCCCGACAACGCGCGCAGCGAGCGCTCCCACACCGGCTCGCCGAGGAAGTCCGAGATCACCGCGACCAGCCCGCGCCGGCGCGGCGGGCGGCGCAGCTGGTCCAGCGCACCGGTCAGGTCGCCGCGGGTGCCGTCACCGGCCCTCGGGGTCCCGGCGACCCGGCGGACCAGGCCGCGCGCGTGCGCCAGCCCGGAACGCGCGGGCAGCCGCAGCGTGGTCGCGCCGGTGGTGACGACGGCACCGATCCGGTTGCCGCCACCGCCGGTCAGGTGCGCGAGGGCGGTCAGCGCGGCCAGCGCGAGGTCGCGCTTCTCCAGGTCGGCGGTACCGAAGTCGAGGCTCGATGACAGGTCGAGCGCGGCCCAGGTCTCGAGCTCGCGGTCGGCGATCGTCTCGCGGACGTGCGGCGAGGTGGTGCGCGCGGTGACCGCCCAGTCCATCCGCCGGACGTCGTCGCCGGCCTGGTAGGGGCGGGCGTCTCCGGGCTCGGATCCGGGTCCGGGCAGGAGGCCGACGTGGTTGCCCTGCAGCAGGCCGTCGAGACGGTGCC
>CBIHNM010000064.1:0-17487 GCA_966211265.1 uncultured Pseudonocardia sp. | reverse complement strand
GGTGTTTCCAATTAGCTCCAGGGGGGCGGGCGCGGGGGGCCCCCCCCCGCCCGGCCGGGGGGGGGGTTGTGGCGGCAACTTACCCGCCGCCCCCGCCGCTCGTTCGGCCGGGAGCGCGGGCTCAGTCCATGGACCGGCGGATCTGCTCCAGGCGGGCGGCGGCCTTGCGCTCGCGCTCCGCCTGCCGGGCGTCGGCGTCGCGGACGCGGTCGGTGTCCTCGGCCAGCTCGGTGGCGCCCAGCGAGGTGGCGTAGCGCCCCTCGATCTTGTCCCGCAGGTGGTCCAGGCTCGGCGTGCCGTGCTCGTCGTAGTCCGGTGCCGGGGTCGCGTCCGGCGGGACGAGCTCGCCCGGCGGGGGATCGGTCGGCCGCGCCCGCGCGGGGCCGCCCCCGTGCTCCCCGGGCTCCCTGGTCGCGGGGTCGGCGCCGTCGGGCTCGCCGGTGGCGGGATCGGGCATCGCGGGTCCTCTCGCAGCGGGTGCGCGCGGGCGGTACCCACGGTAGCGCCGCCGGGGCCGATGAGATCGGCTCCCGGATCCGGTCCACCTCGCATGACGACCTTCGTGCTGATCCCCGGAGCCGCGTGCGACCCGTGGTACTGGGGACCGCTGCAGGCGGCGCTGCACCGACGCGGGCACCGCGGCGTCGCCGTCGACCTGCCCTGCGAGGACGACGGGGCCGGCTTCGCGGACTACGCCGACGTCGTCGTCACCGCCGTCCGCGACGCCGGCGCGGGTGGCGACGACCTCGTGGTGGTCGCGCACTCGTTCGGCGGGTTCACCGCGCCGCTGGTCTGCGACCGGCTCCCGGTCCGGCGGATCGTGCTGCTCACCGCCATGGTGCCCACCCCGGGGGAGTCCCCGGCGCAGTGGTGGGAGGCGACCGGGCAGAGCGCGGCGATGCGCCGCCAGGACGAGCTCGACGGCCGTGCCCCGGACGACGAGGTCGCGCTGTTCCTGCACGACGTGCCCGCCGACCTGGCCGCCGAGACGCTGCGGCACGGCCGCGCGCAGTCCGCCACCCCGTTCGACGCCGTCTGGCCGCGCGACGCGTGGCCCGACACCCCGACGTCCTACCTGCTCTGCCGCGACGACAAGCTGTTCCCGGCAGCGTTCGTCCGGTCGATGGTCGCCGACCGGCTGGGCCTGGTCCCCGACGAGATCGACGGCAGCCACCACGTGATGCTCTCCCGGCCGGACGAGCTCGCCGACCGGCTGGTGACCTACGCCGCCCTCGGTGAGGTGAACGTCGAACCCGTGCTCCCCTGATCGTGTCGTGTCACACGGGTGATGGGTGCCGGTTCGTCCGGTTCCGAGGCGGGTTTTCGGTCCGCGCCACCGCGCCGATGGTCCGTTGCGGTGACCGCGTATCGAGACCGTGACCGGGAGTGAGAGGCGTCGTTGGACTGTGCAGACGCGCCGCTCACCCTGCGGCGCACCGGACACCAGCCGAGGAGCAGACGTCGATGACGGCACCGGTCACCGATCCCGCAGAGGTCACCGGGATATCCCGGGTGGCGCCGACCGGTGACCCGGTCCGTCTCGACCTCCCGGCCGCGCTCGGGCGCCAGGACTGGTACGGCTCCACCCGCTTCGCCGGCAGGCAGATGTCGCGCCAGTTCTCCTTCGCCCCGGCCGGGCAGCACCGTGTGATCCCCACGACGATCATGCCGGGTGCCCGCACCGGCACCCGCAGCTTCCGCGGCTTCGACGCCGTGCTGTACGAGGCGCCGGACCGGTCGGACGCCGCGCTCGTGCTGGCCGGGCCCCACAACGAGGCGACCACCTGGTTCGGCGGCCCGGCCCCCGACACCTCCGGGATCAACGCCCTGCTGTCGACGCTGCAGTTCGTCGACTCCGAGCGCGGGGCGACGCTGTCCCCGGCCGCGCGCGACCTCGTCCAGCAGCCCGACGTCACCCTGATCGGCCGCAGCGCCGAGGCGATGATCATGTTGCGGCGCGCGACCGAGGCGCTGCCCTCGTTGCCCGAGCACTCGGGGATGAGGCTGCCCGGGGGCGAGCTGTGGAAGGCCGAGCGGCGGCTGGAGCCGGGGCAGGAGGCCGCCGTCGCCGGCACCCCGCACCGGTGGCGCTACGTGTTCGCCACGCCGACCGCGGTGATGAACGTGGTGCTGCTCGGCCCGGAGTCCGGCCGCCCGGTGACCCCGCTGGGCGACGACGGCGTCGTCGGTGCGCTGTCCGCGCTCGGCGCGAGCTGGGGGAGCTGAGCCCGGTGTCGTTGTCACTGGCCGTGGCGCTGCTGGCCCTGCTGGTCGCGCTGTTCGCACTCACCGCGCTGGTCGCGGTCTACGCCCGGGTGAAGGCGCTCGAGGCCGGTCGCGGTACCGACCTGTCGGGCTACGCGGCCCTGGTCGGCCGACCGGCCCCGGTCGCCGTGGCGCCGCGTGCGGGGGAGCGGGTGGCGATCGTCGCCGTGCTCGACTCCGCCTGCGCCTCGTGCCTGACGCTCTGGGCGACGGTCAACGAGGTGGCCTCCGAGCTCGCCGAGACCGAGCCCGGTGCGCGCTACGTCGGCCTGGTCGACCGGGTCGGTGACCTGGCCGGTGCCGCGACCGGACCGCTCACCGAGCTGCGCGCCGACGTCACCGCGCGCGCCGACCTGTTCGAGGGGTACGCGCCCACCCTGCTCGCCGTCGACGCGAGCGGCACCGTCAGCCACCGCAGCTTCGTCTACCCCGACACCGATGTCCGGGCCCTGCTGCTCGACCTCGTCAAAGGAACCCGGTCATGACCCGCCTCGACGACATCCCCTCGACCTCCGCGCCGGGCCCGGACGCACGGCCCAGCGGGGTCGTCGCCCGGATCCGGGCGGTGCGGCCCAGCCGGCGGGTCGTGGTCCGGTCCCTGGTCGTCGCCGCGGCGGCGGGCGCGCTGGTGCCGATCGACTGGCTGATCGCCAAGCAGCGGGCCTCGGCTGCCGACGACCCCGAGCCCGAGGACCAGGACCTCGAGCCCGGCGCGACGTCGGAGTTCAAGAACTGCGCCCCGGAGAGCTACAACGAGGAGTCCAACAACTGGTGGACCGCGTCCAGCCCGGACGCGGTGTGCTTCGGCGGCTGGCGGCGCGGCAGCTTCCCCTGTGACGACACCGGCTACCACCGCGAGGGTCGGCACTCGTCGAAGGGCGAGACGTACCACTCGACGCGGATCGCGAACGACTGCAAGGGCCGCAACGCCTGGCGCTGGAAGGGCTACCGCTGCTCGGACGCCTGGACCGTCGCCACGTTCCCCGACGGCGCCGAGTACAGCGCCGTCACGATCGCGGCCTGCTCGCTGCCGGACAGCTGATGGGCGGCGGTGTGCCGCCCGACCCCGCGCCGTCGGACCCGCGCCGGGCGGGGCACGGCCGGACCGGGCGCTGGTGGCTGCACCCGCTCCCGTGCGCGCTCCTGCTGGCCGGTCTCGTCGCCGCACTGGCGGCGGCCGGGTTGCTCGGCACCGGGACGCCACCGGTCGCGGTGGGCGTCGGACTGATCATGCTGGCCGGGGCGGGCGCCGGCTTCGCCAACTCCGGCTCGGTCTGAAGCCACAACTCGGCGTTCCTGCTGAGCGCGTCGGTCTGGCGCGGTGCACCCGTCCTGCGGTACTTCGGTTCCGGCCTGCTGGCCGGTGCCGTCGTGGTCGCGTTCGTCGTGGCCGTGGTCGGGGCGATCCCGCAGGTTCTGGTACCGGCACCGGTCCTGCGCGGGCTGTTCGGCGTCGTGGCCGTGGCCGTGCTGGGCCGCGAGGCCGGGCTGTGGCACTTCCCGGTGCCGGAGAACCGCCGTCTGGTGCCCGAACGCGTGCAGCACCTGCGCGAGTGGGGCGCGTGCCAGTTCGGGTTCGAGATGGGCACCGGGATGCGGACTTACTCGCCCTCGGCGCTGCCGCACCTGTGCGTGGCCGCGGTCGTCCTGGTGCTGCCGTTCCCCGCCGCGTTCGTGCTGGCCGCCGGGTTCGCGCTGGGGCGCCTGGCGATGCCGGTGCTGTCCAACGCCTGGAGCGACGACGGTGCCTGGACCGAGGTGTGGTCGCGCGCGGAGCGGGTGGTCCGCCCGCTGCTGGCGGTGACGACGGTCGCGGGCCTGGCGGTGGCCGTCCTGGTGTGGTGACGGCGTCGGGGCGAGCCCCGGTCGAGCCGTGAGCTCGCGGCCGGTCCGCGTCGGAGGTGCGCAGCCGAGGTGCCCGTGAGCGGGTCTCGGGTGCCGGCGACCCCGCCCCCGTTCATCTCGACGGTGCGGGGAAGGGCACCGCCGCGCCCACGGAGGCCGGTGCTTGACATGCTGGGCGGGTGAGCCGCGTGCGCGTCCGGGAGCTCGTCGTCGTCTACGACGTCGGGTGCGCGCACTGTTCGCGGATCGCCCGGGAGCTGCCCGGGTGCGTGACCGTGCGGGTCCGTGTGCGGTCCTGCCAGGACCCGGCCCTGCCCGAGATCTACCCGAACCTGCGCCGCCATCCCGCGATCACCCGGTGCGCGGCGCCCGGCGTCGGCGTCGTCCGCACCGACGGGTCCGTGCGCTGGTGGACCGGTCTGCGCGGGATCGTCGGGATCGCCCCGGTCCTGCGCCCCGGGGCGCTCCCCACCGCCCTCACACTGCTCCGCACCGCGCTGCGGGCCCGCCGCTGAGTCTCCCGCCGCGGCCCGCGCCCCCGGCTCGGGGACGTCGCACCGCGGCCCGGAGCACGGGGCGTGGGCGGGTTTGCGCGACGTACCCGGGCGGGTGAATTAGCGTGGACCCGTGACGATCTCTGGCTACGGATCCTTCTCGACCCCCGTGACGTCGGAGCTCGTGGTGGCCGCCGCGGTGCGCCTGGGTGCGGTGCACCCGGACGGGGACGGCGTGGTCTGGGCGGAGGGACGCCCGCACGAGGGCGGCCGCACCCAGCTGGTGCGGCGCGGCCGCGACGGCGTGCCGGTCGACCTGCTGCCCGAGGGCAGCGACGCGCGGACGGCCGTGCACGAGTACGGCGGCGGTGCGTGGTGGGTCCGGGGCGGGGAGGGGGACGGTCCCGGGCCGGTCTGGTTCGTGGAGTGGTCCGACCAGCGCCTCTACCGACTCGACCCGGGCGCCCGGGAACCGGTCGCGCTCACCCCGGAGCCCGCCGTCGCGCGCGGTGACCGCTACGCCGACGGCGACGTCGCCCCGGACGGCACCTGGATGGTCGCGATCCGCGAGCGCCACCCGTCGGCGGGCTGCCCGGCCACCGAGGTGCGCAACGAGATCGTCCGCCTCGACGCCGGCACCGGTGGGCCGACGGGCGAGCCGCAGGTGCTGGTCACCGGGCCGGACTTCGTCGCCGCGCCGCGCCTGTCCCCGGACGGCGACACGCTGGCCTGGCTGTCCTGGGACCACCCGTCGATGCCCTGGGACGACACCCTGCTCACCGTGCGCGACCTCGGGTCCGGCGACGAGACCGTCGTCGCCGGTGGTCGCGGGGAGTCGGTGACCGAGCCGGCCTGGCAGCGCGACGGGTCGCTGACGTTCCTGTCCGACCGCACCGGCTGGTGGAACCTCTACCGCTGGCTGCCCGGCAGCGACATCGAGGCCCTGGTCCGGATCGACGCCGAGATCGGGGTGCCGGGCTGGTCGCTGGGCGGGTCGCGCTACGCGCTGCTCGACGACGGCCGGGTCGTGTTCGCCCGCTCCCGCGACGGGTTCGACGCGCTCGCCGTGCGCGGCGTCGACGGCGGGCTGACCGCGCTGGAGCTGCCGTTCTCGGTGATCGGGTCGGTGCGCGCCTGCGGCCCGGACGCCGTCGTGCTGGTCGCCGGGAGCCCGACCACCGAACCGGGCGTGCACCGCGTGTCGCTGACCGCCGACGGCGCGCGGACCGAGACCCTGCGCCCGCCGCGTGAGCTCGGCCTGCCCGCGGGCCTGATCTCGGAGCCGGAGCCGATCTCGTTCCCCTCCGACGACGGGCACGGCGAGCCCCGCACCGCGCACGGCCTCTACTACCCGCCGACGGCCGCGCACCAGGCCCCCGAGGGCGAGCTCCCGCCGCTCCTGGTGATCATCCACGGTGGTCCGACGGCGTCCGCGGCGCCGGTGCTGTCGGTCACCGTGCAGTACTGGACGACCCGCGGGTTCGGCGTCGTCGACGTCGACTACGGCGGGTCGAGCGGGTACGGGCGGGCCTACCGCGAGCAGCTCAAGGGCGCCTGGGGACTCGTCGACGTCGCCGACTGCCTGGCCGCGGCGAGCTACCTGGCCGGGCAGGGGCGCGTCGACCCGGACCGGCTCGCGATCCGCGGCGGATCGGCCGGCGGCTACACCGTGCTGGCCGCGCTGGCCCGCCCCGACACCCCGTTCGCCGCGGGCGCCGACCACTACGGCGTCGCCGACCTGGAGGCGCTGGCCGCCGACACGCACAAGTTCGAGTCCCGCTACCTCGACGGCCTGGTCGGGCCCTACCCGGCCGAGCGCGAGGTCTACCGCGCCCGGTCACCGATCCACCACGTCGAGCTGTTCTCGACGCCGCTGATCGTGCTGCAGGGCGACCAGGACGCGATCGTCCCGCCGAACCAGTCCGAGATGATCGTCGACGCGCTGCGCGAGCGGAACGTGCCGGTGGCCTACCTGCTCTTCGAGGGCGAGCAGCACGGCTTCCGCAGGGCGGAGAACATCCGCCGGGCCCTGGATTCCGAGCTCAGCTTCTACGCCCAGGTGTTCGGTTTCGCGCTGCCCGCCGGGGAGGGCATCGAGCCGGTGCAGGTGGAGAACCTGGGCTGACCGTGGTCAGGCCTGCGCGCCGCTGGCCGACGTGAGGGACTCCAGCTCCGGATCCCTCGGTGTCGTCCCAGCCGCCTTCGGCCCCCGGGACAGGCGCCGCTCCAGCAGTTTGGACAGCCCGGACAGCAGCAGGCACATCGTGATGTAGATGGCTGCGATGACGAGTGCCACCGGCAGGATCGGAGCGCCGAGCTGCGTCTGGCTGCCCAGGAACCGCGCCTGGTAGAGCAGCTCCGGGTAGAGGATGATGAACCCCAGAGCGGTGTCCTTGAGGACCACGACGAGCTGGCTCAGGATCGTCGGCAGCATCGCCCGCAGCGCCTGCGGTAGCAGCACGGTGGTCATCACCTGGGTCTTGCGCATTCCCAGTGCGTAGGCCGCTTCGCTCTGGCCCCGAGGCAGCGACCGCACGCCGGAGCGGAACACCTCGGCGAGAACCGAGCCGTTGTAGAGCATGAGGCCGGCCACGAGCGCCCAGAAGGCGGAGATGTCGATGCCGAGGCCGCGGGAGACGCCGTAGTACAGGATGAAGATCAGTACCAGCAGCGGGATGGCCCGGAAGAACTCCACCACCGAGGTGGCCGGGCCACGGATCCAACCGTGGTCGGACAGACGCCCGCCGGCGAACACCGCGCCGAAGACCAGAGACAGGACCGCGGCCACGGCGAACGCGCTCAGCGTGGCGAGCAGCGCGCCGATGAGCAGGTACTGGATGTTGACGTAGAGGATCCACTCCCACAGGCGCGGGGAGAACTGTCCGGCGTCGTAGAAGCGGTAGAACAGGAAGCCGAGGATCGCGACGACCGCCAGGGTGCCGAGGATGCCGACAACGTTGTTCCGCCGTCGAGCGGCCGGACCCGGGACGTCATACAGGACACTGCTCATGCCGCCTCCGCGGGGGTGACTACGTCGGCGGTGCTCATGTCGCCTCCGCGGGGGTGACTACGTCGGCGGTGCTCATGACTCGCTCCCGGAACAGATCGATCGGGTCATCGGGACACGCTCCACTGTGCGTCCAGGCGGCGCTGCAGCAGCGTCAGCGGGACCACCAGGATCAGGAAGCCGAGCGCAACCCACAGCAGGCCGACCAGGACGTTGTAGCCGCGCTCGGAGAGGTTCGCGTAGATGCCACCGGCCTCGACCACGGAGAACCCGGCCGCGATCGTGGTGTTCTTCAGAAGAGCGATCTGGATGTTGGTCATCGGCGGGACGACGGCCCGGACGGCCTGCGGCAGCACGACCTGCGACAGCGTCTGGGTGAAGGTGAACCCGAGTGCGCGGGACGCCTCGGCCTGCCCGACCGGCACCGTGTTGACCCCGGACCGGATCACCTCGCACACGAATGCGGCGGTGTAGAGCGTCAGACCGGTGCAGGCCAGCGCGAAGAAGGACATGTCGACCAGTCCGAGCCGCGGGTAGGCGAAGGCGAAGAAGAACAGGACCAGTGTCAGCGGGGTGTTACGCAGGATGTTGACGTAGACCGTGCCGAACGCGCGCAGCGCCGGCACCGGGCTGACCCTCAGCGCCGCGATCAGCAGCCCCAGGAGCAGCGAGCCGATCGCAGCCACCACGAACAGCTCGATCGTGCCGAGGAAGGCCACGCCGTAGAGATCGAGGTTGTCGAACAGGACGTCCACCGCTGCCCCTTTCGCGCACGGTCACGCCGGTCGTCCGGGGCGGCGGCATCCCACCGGCCCCGGACGAGGCGGGGATCAGTAGCGGTTCAGCGCCGGCGGTGTGGCCGGCGTGCCGGACTTGCCCAGGGTCCCGTCGTAGATCTTCTGCCACGTCCCGTCGCTGAACGAGGCCTGCAGGATGTCGTTGATCTTGCCGCGGAGTGCGGCGTCGTCCTTCTTCAGGCCGATGCCGTACTTCTCGGTGTCCGGGGTGGGGAAGGGCTGCCCGACGATCTTGAGCTGGTCCGGCGCCTGCGCCGCGTAGCCCTTGAGGATCGCCTCGTCGGTCGTCACCACGTCGACCTGGCGGTTGCGCAGCTGGTCCACGCACTGGGTGTAGGTCTGGAACTGCACGATGTTCGCCGGCTCGGTGAGCCCCTGGTCGCGCACCCGCTGGATCGGCGTGGAGCCGGTCACCGAGCAGACCTTCTTGCCCTTGAGCGTCTGCGGACCGGTGATCGCGGTCTCGTCCGAGCGGACGAGCAGGCCCTGGCCGGTGACGAAGTACGGGCCCGCGAACGAGATCTGCGCCTTGCGCTTGTCGGTGATCGAGTAGGTGCCGGCGTAGTAGTCGACCTCTCCGCGGGCGATGGAACTCTCTCGCGCGGCGGACGGCACCGTCTTGAAATCGATCTTGTCTGGTGAGAAGCCGAGCTGCCCGGCGACCTGCCGGGCGATGTCGATGTCGAACCCGGAGTACTGGCCCGTCGTCGCGTCCTTGAAGCCGAGGCCGGGCTGATCGTCCTTGACGCCGATCACGACGCGGCCGCGTTGCTGCATCGCCGCGAACGTCGGCGATCCGGCGACCTGGACGTCCTGAGCAACGGTGGGGGTGAACGTCGATGCCTCCGCGCCGGGCCCGCCCTCACGTCCGCAGGCACTCAGGGCCAGGGCGCCGGCCAGCAGGCCGGCGACCAGGAGTCGCGTCTTCTTCATGGTCGTTCTCCGAATCGGGGTCGAAGGGTGGAGCGCTAGTGGGTGAGGATCTTGCCGAGGAAGTCGCGTGCCCGGTCGGTCTTCGGCTTGGTGAAGAACTCGTCCGGCGTGGAGTCCTCGGCGATCTCGCCGTCGGACATGAACACCACGCGGTGTGCGGCGCGGCGGGCGAAGCCCATCTCGTGGGTGACCACGAGCATCGTCATGCCGTCCTTCGCGAGCCCGGTCATGGTGTCGAGGACCTCCTGGACCATCTCGGGGTCCAGGGCCGAGGTCGGCTCGTCGAACAACATGACCTTGGGGGTCATGGCCAGTGCCCGGGCGATCGCGGCCCGCTGCTGCTGCCCTCCGGAGAGCTGCGCGGGGTACTTGTCGCGCTGGTTCGCGATGCCGACGCGCTCGAGCAGGACCATGCCCGCCTTCTCGGCCTCCTCGCGCTTCGCGCCGCGGACCTTCTGCGGTGCCAGCGTGACGTTTTCGAGGATCGTCTTGTGCGCGAACAGGTTGAAGCTCTGGAACACCATGCCGACGTCGGCCCGCAGCCCGGCCAGGGCCTTGCCCTCGGCGGGCAGCGGGGTGCCGTCGATCTCGATCTCTCCGGAGTCGATCGGCTCCAGACGGTTGATCGTGCGGCACAGCGTGGACTTGCCGGACCCGGACGGGCCCAGCACGACCACGACCTGCCCGCGGGCGACCTCGAGGTCGATGTCGCGCAGCACGTGGAGATCACCGAAGTGCTTGTCGACCCCGGCCATCCGGATCATCGGCGTGCCGTTCGACGGGTGGGCGCGCGAGGTCGACGATGTGTCATCGGTCATAGGGGCCTCCGGGCATGGGCCGAAGCCTGGGCGGATCGGACACAGCAGTCCACCACCTTGATGAACGCTTAGGGTTGCGCTGGGATAACGACATTCCGGCGGAGCGCGCGGAGAGGGGACCGGTGCACATCCTGCTGATCGAGGACGACGACCGCGTCGCCGCGGCGCTGCGGCCGGCCCTGCACCGCCACGGCATGAGCACCACCCGCCTCGACCACGGCCGCGGCGCGGCGGACCGTCTCGACGGCGTGGACGTCGTGCTGCTCGACCTGGGCCTGCCCGACGTGGACGGGATGGACGTCTGCCGCGCGATCCGCGAGGTCAGCGAGGTGCCGGTGCTCGTGGTGACCGCGCGCGGCGAGGTCGACGACCGGATCCTCGGGCTGCACTCCGGCGCCGACGACTACCTGGTCAAGCCCTACGACATCGGCGAGCTGGTGGCCCGGGTGCACGCGGTGCACCGGCGCCGCCGGGTGCCCGGCGCGGGGTCCGGGTCGGCGGAGGACACCGTCGAGGTCGGCGACGTGCGGGTCGACCTGGACCGGCACCTGGTCGTGGTGGCCGGGGACACCGTCACGCTCACCCGCAAGGAGTTCCAGGTCCTGGCCATGCTCGCCCGCGCCGACGGTGCGGTCTGCACCCGCAGCCAGATCGTCGCCGAGGTGTGGGGCAAGAGCTGGCCGGGCGCGAACCGGACGCTCGACGTGCACGTGGCCACGCTGCGCACCAAGCTCGGCCGCCCGGACCTGGTGACGACCGTGCGGGGTGTGGGCTACCGCTTCGCCGTCGACGGGTGAGGCGGGATGCGCAGCAGGTTGCTGGTGATCGTGCTGGGCCTGGTCGGGCTGCTGGCGATCGGTCTGGGCGTGCCGCTGGGCGTGATCGACGCGCAGCGCAGCCAGGAGGAGGTGTTCACCGACCGCCTCACCGACACGATCTCCTTCGCCTCCGGGGCCCAGCGGCCGTTGATCGAGTCCGACACCGGGCGCTCGTCCACGGTCGCCTACGCCGCCGAGATCGCGCGCTACGACCAGGTCTACGGCGTGGCCGTGCTCGTCTTCGACCGGTCCGGGCAGGTCGTGGTCTCCTCCCGCGCACAGCCCCCGGCGCTGTCCGAGGAGGCGCAGCAGCGGCTCCGGGTGGCCCTGGCCGGGCGGCGCTCGACGGCCTACCCGCTGCTGCTGCCCTGGGACTCCCGGCCGATCGTGCTGGCCGAACCGGTGCTCGTCGACGGGGAGGTGGTCGGCGCCGCGGTCACCGTGTCGCCGACCGCCGCGCTGCGCGGTGGCGAGCTGCGCACCTGGGGCGTGGTGGCCGGGGCGGTGCTGCTGGCGCTGCTGCTCGGGGTGCTGGTCGCGCTGCCGGTGGTGGCGTGGATCCTGCGCCCGGTGCGGCGCCTGGACGAGGGGATGGGCCGGGTCGCGTCGTCGGTGCTGGCCGGGGGTGACGCCGAACCGGTCGCCGAGCGCGCGGGGCCGCCGGAACTGCGCAGGCTCTCGGTCTCGTTCGACCGGATGACCGAGACCGTCACCCAGGCCATGACGGCCCAGCGCGCGTTCGTCGCCGACGCCAGCCACCAGCTGCGCAACCCGCTGACCGCGCTGCACTTGAGGCTGTCCAACCTGGATGGCCAGGTGCGCCCGGAGGCCGCGGACGACCACCTGGCCGCCCTGGAGGAGGCCGAGCGTCTGTCCCGGGTGCTCGACGGGCTGCTCGCGCTGGCCCGGGCCGAGCGCGCCCCCGACGGCGAGGCCGAGTCCGACGTGGACGACGCGGTGCGGGACCGGCTGGAGGCGTGGCGCCCGCTGGCCGAACACCACGGGGTCCGGCTGCACCGCAGCGGGCCGGCGGGGCTGCGGGCGCGGATCGTGCCCGGCGGGATCGAGACCGTCCTGGACGCGGTGCTCGACAACGCGCTGAAGTACACCCCGTCGGGTTCGGAGATCCGCGTCCGGACCGTGTACGACGACGACCGGGTCGGGGTGGTGGTGGCCGACGGCGGACCCGGGATGGACCCCGAGCAGATACTGCGGGCCACCGACCGGTTCTGGCGGGCGCCGGGCCAGACCAACATGGAGGGCAGCGGCCTCGGCCTGGCCATCGCCGAGCGCACCGTGGAGCTCGCGGGCGGTGAGTTCCGGCTCGGGGTCGACGCGGGCGGCGGGCTGCTGGTGACGGCGTTGCTCGCGGCCGCGCCGCGCGCCCGCGACGGCGGCTAGTAGCCCTTGGTGGAGCGGTAGAACTCCTCCGCGCCCGGGTGCAGCGGGATCGGCTGGGTGCCGATCGCCGAGCGCGAGTCGATCGTGACCGCCGCCGGGCTCGCCGCGGCGAGGCGGGGCTGCGCCTCGAACGCCGCCGCGATCAGCGTGCGCGCCTCGTCGGCGGGCATCGACGCGGTCACCAGCAGGGCGTTGCGCACGGTCAGCGTGCTGACCGGCGCGGGCAGCCCGTAGGTGTCGGCCGGGACCGTGCCCACCGAGTAGACCGGGAAGCGTTCGCGCAGCCCGGGCAGCACGTCCCCGAGGTCGAGCAGCCGCACCGGCAGCTGCCGGGCCAGCGCGCGGACCCCGTCGGTGGGGACACCGCCGGACCAGAAGAACGCGTCGATGCGTCCCGCGCGCAGCGCGGTCGCCGCGTCCGCCAGGCCGAGCTCGGCGCGGGTGCCCAGGCCGGCGACCCCGATCCCGGCGACGTCGAGCAGCCGGATCGCGATCGGCTGGTAGCCGCTGCCCGAGGGCCCGATCGAGACCCGGGCGCCGCGCAGGTCGGCGAGCCGGGTGAACCGGGACTCCCGGCGGACCACGATGTGCGTGGCGTCGTCGTAGAGGCGGGCCAGCGCGCGGGGGGCGAGCGGGGAGGAGGCCTCCACCCGGGCCGCGAACGTCTCGGCCACGTCGATCTGGCTGATCGCGACCTGTGCCCCGCCGTTGCCGAGCAGCTCCATGTTCTGCCCCGACCCGGCCGTGGACAGCACCTGCGGGGCGGGGTCGAGCTCCAGGCCCTGGGCCCAGATGCCGGCCAAGGTCTGGGCCAGGCTGAGGTAGACCCCCGGTGCGACCCCGCCCGCGATCACCAGCGGGGGCTCCCGGGTGGCGCCGGTGCAGGCCGAGAGCCCCGGCAGCGCGACCGCCAGGCCGGCGGCGCCGGCCGCGCCCAGCACGACCCGCCGTCGTAGCTGCGGCGATCCCCCCGGCTGCACGCGCGCATTGTGGCGGTGCGGACGCCTCCCGGTCGAGTGCGAGCGGGTGTCGACGGCGGTGCGGCGGGCTGCCGACCGGGCGCCTACCCTCGGTGGCTGTGAGCCGCAGTTACGCCGTGCGCACCTACGGGTGCCAGATGAACGTGCACGACTCCGAGCGGATGGCCGGGCTGCTCGAGGCCGCCGGGTACGCCCGGGCCGACGAGCCCGACGCCGCCGACGTCGTCGTGTTCAACACCTGTGCGGTGCGCGAGAACGCGGACAACAAGCTCTACGGCAACCTCAGCCACCTGGCGCCGATCAAGCGCGCGCGCCCGGACATGCAGATCGCGGTCGGCGGCTGCCTGGCCCAGAAGGACCGGGAGACGATCGTCGAGCGCGCGCCCTGGGTGGACGTCGTGTTCGGCACGCACAACGTCGCGGCGCTGCCGGTGTTGCTCGAACGCGCCCGGCACAACGCGCGCGCCGAGGTCGAGATCGCCGAGTCGCTCGAGGTGTTCCCCTCGACGCTGCCGGCCCGGCGCGAGTCCGCCTACGCCGGGTGGGTGTCGATCTCGGTGGGCTGCAACAACACCTGCACGTTCTGCATCGTGCCTGCGCTGCGCGGCAAGGAGCGCGACCGGCGTCCCGGCGACGTGCTCGCGGAGGTGGAGTCGCTGGCCGCGGACGGCGTGCTGGAGGTGACGCTGCTCGGGCAGAACGTCAACGCCTACGGCCAGGAGTTCGGCGGCGAGATGAGCAGGGGGGCGTTCGCCAAGCTGCTGCGCGCCTGCGGTGACGTCGAGGGCCTGGAGCGGGTCCGTTTCACCTCCCCGCACCCGCGCGACTTCACCTCCGACGTGATCGCGGCGATGGCGCAGACCCCCAACGTCTGCCCCCAGCTGCACATGCCGCTGCAGTCCGGCTCCGACGACGTGCTGCGCCGGATGCGCCGCTCCTACCGCTCGTCGCGGTTCCTGTCGGTCCTCGACGAGGTGCGCGGGTCGATCCCGGACGCCGCGATCACCACCGACATCATCGTCGGGTTCCCCGGCGAGACCGAGGCCGACTTCGAGGCCACCCTCGAGGTGGTGCGCCGCGCGCGCTTCGCCAGCGCGTTCACGTTCCAGTACTCCCCGCGGCCGGGAACGCCCGCCGCCGAGCTGGACGGGCAGCTGCCCAAGTCGGTCGTGCAGGAGCGCTACATGCGGCTCTCCGCGCTGCAGGAGGAGATCTCCTGGGCCGGTAACCGCGCGCAGGAGGGCCGCGAGCTCGAGGTGCTGGTCTCGCACGGGGAGGGGCGCAAGGACGGCGCGACCCGCCGGCACTCCGGGCGGGCCCGCGACGGACGCCTGGTGCACTTCGCACCCGGCGCGGCCGAGCCGCGCCCGGGCGACGTCGTGACCGTCCGCGTCGACTACGGCGCGCCGCACCACCTGGTCGCCGACGGCGGGGTGCTCACCCATCGCCGTACCCGTGCCGGGGACGCGCACGAGGCGGGGACCCGGCCCGGCCCGGCCCCGACCGCGCTCGGCCTGCCGGAGTTCGGCAGGCCGGCCGCGCCGCCGCCGGAGCCCGGCGGCTGCGCCGTCACCGAGAGCAGTGGAGATGCGATGACCCCCGGTTCGACGGTGCCCGCCGCCGCGACGTCGGCGTCGGTGCTGTGATGGGCGAGGACCGGCGTTCGCGGGCCGAGCTCCCCGAGGAACTGCGCGAGCTCGACGCCGAGGTGGCGGGGCTGGCGGACCGGATCGAGCGCCGGTTCGACCCCGGCGCGCGGGCGCTCGTGGTGGCCCTCGGCGTGCTCGTGCTGATCGGGTCGGTCCTGCTGCCGTGGATCGGCGGCAGCCCGGGCTGGCAGGTGCTCGCCGGCACCGCCGGGTACGGGCCGTTGCCGCGGCTGTTCACCTACACGATGACCGGGTTCGGGGTGCTGGGCTCGATGCTGGCGCTGGTGACCCGGCGGTGGGTGGTCGCGTTCGTGTGCGCGGTCGGCTGCGGGATCTCCACCGTGAACGGCATCTGGGCGATCTGGTCACGTCAGATCGGCGCCGACAGCGGTCTGGCGCCCCCGCAGGTCGGGCTCGTGCTCGGGGTGATCGGCGTGTTGGTGCTGACGTTCACCTGGGCCGGGGTGGCGCTGCGCCGGGGCTGAGCCACACCCGGCCGGGCCCGTCTACTGTGCCGACGGGTCGAGGACGACCAGGCCGGAGAAGTAGCTCCGGTAGAAGCCGCGATCGCGCGTCAGGAGCCGGTCGGCATGAACCTGGGCGTGCGCTCCGACGATGAAGTCGGCGGCCACCCTCGTACGTGGCCCACCCGCCGCCCGGTAGGTCCGCCAGGCGGTGGCCGCGACGGCAGCTGCCTCCTGACGGATCGGGTCGTAGGCGGCGCCGATCGAGCCGAGCGCGGTCGCGGCCGCCGTCGGTTCGGGGAATGCTGCCGAGGTCTCGACCCAGACGACGTCGGATACCAGGAGAGCGCCCTGGCCCAGGCAACGGGACAGGGCGACGCGAGACCCGGGGCCGAACGTCGGGTCGGCACCGAACACGTCGAGCAGGACGTTCGTGTCGACGGCGGTGATCACGGCAGGTCGGCCGGTCCGCGGAGCTCGTCGAGCACGGCGTCCGTTCCGCCGGGAACGGCAAGGATCCCGTAGGCGGCATCGACCGGGTCGCGGTCACGGACCTTCCGCGCCACGAGGCGCCCGTCCTCATCGGTGAAGTCGAGCTCCTGACCGGGCTCGATGCCCAGGCGATCCCGGAGCTGCTTGGGGATCGTCACCTGGCCCTTCTCCGACACCACGGATTTCATACCTAGAGAGTATGGATTCCTACTCTGCAGGTCAACGCTGCTCGACGGCCTGCTCGGCGGCGGAGAGCCATTCCTTCCACTGGTCGGCCTGGCGCCGGGCCTCGGCCTCGCGGCGGGCGTCCCCGGCGGCGCGGGCCTTCTCGGCCTGGGCCTCGAACTGGTCGACCTTGGACCGGAACTGCTCCAGGCGGGCCTGGGCCTCCGGGTCGGTCCGCCGCCACTGCTTGTCGGCGGCGTCGGTGACCTTCTCCTCGACGCTGCGCAGCCGCCCCTCCAGCGGGCGGATGTCCTCCCGCGGGACCTTGCCGATCTCCTCCCAGCGCGCCTGGACGCCGCGCAGCGCGGCCCGGGCCGAATCCGGGTCGGACAGGTCGATCCGCTCGGCCTCGGCCAGCAGCGAGCGCTTGGCCTCGGCGTTGGCCGCGAACTCGGCGTCGCGCTCGGCGAAGGACTCGTTGCGCCGGGCGAAGAACCGGTCCTGGGCGCCGCGGAAGCGGGCCCACAGCGCGTCGTCGGTGTCGCGGTGCGCCCGGCCCGCGGCCTTCCACTCGGCCATCAGGTCGCGGTAGCGGGTTGCGGTGGCGGCCCAGTCCTCGGAGTCGGCCAGGGACTCGGCCAGCGCGGCGAGTGCCTCCTTGCGCTCCTTGGCCACGCTGCGCTGACGGTCGAGGTCGGCGAAGTGCGAGCCCCGGCGCCGGTTGAACGACTCACGGGCCTTGGAGAAGCGCTTCCACAGGCCCTCGTCGGCCTTGCGGTCGACGCCCTTGATCGTGCGCCACTCCTCGAGGATCGCCTTGTAGCGGTCCCCGGCCTCCTTCCACTGGGTCGATTCCTCGGCCATCTTCTCGGCCTCGACCGCCAGGGCCTCCTTGCGCGCGAGCGCGTCGGCGCGGGCCCGGTCCCGGTCGGCCCGGGCGGCGGCGACACCGGACTCGGCCCGCCCGACGAGATCGGTCAGCCGGGCGCGCAGTGCGGGCACGTCCCCGACGACGGGGGCCGTGTCAAGCCCGTCGAGCAGGGTCGCGATGCCGCTGCGGGTGGCCTTGGCGTCGCCGCCCGCCTCGAGCCGGGCGGCCAGCACCTCGGTCTCGGTGACCAGGTCGTCGAACCGGCGGGCGAAGTGCTCGAGGCCCTCCTGCGGGGTGCCCGCGTGGAACGAGCCGATCACCCGCTCGCCCTCGGAGGTGACCAGGTGGATCGTGCCGTCGTCGTCGGCGCGGCCCCACCGCGACGGGTCCGGTGAGCTGGCGGGCACCGGCGAGGGCTGGGCGGCGGGCGGTGCGACCGGCCGGGGACGCGGCGCCCCGGCGGGTGGCGGCGGGCCGGGACGGGCGGG
>CBIHNM010000063.1:0-17506 GCA_966211265.1 uncultured Pseudonocardia sp. | reverse complement strand
GGCCCCGCCCCGCCCCCGTCCCGGGTCAGGCGCGCTCCACCTCCACCCGGGTGTCGTTGAAGGTCGGGGCGTGGCCGAGGTCGGCGAACACGGTCGGGTTGATCGCGTTCACGGTGCTCTGGCCCTTGGTCTGCGCCCGCCAGCTGCCCATGCTCGCCATCACCACGCCGCGGGTGACGTCGGTGGTGACCGTGGCCTTGACCAGGATCTCGCCGAGCTCGTTGTGCAGCCGGACCAGGTCGCCGTCGGCCACGCCGCGGTCCGCGGCGTCGTCCGGGTGCAGCCAGGCCGACGGCTCGCCCGCCACCCGCTGCTGGGCGGGCAGGTTGCCGTAGCTGGAGTTGATGAACGCGTGCGACTTCGGCGAGATCAGCGACAGCCGGTAGGACTCGTCCGGCCCGCGCGGCGGGATGTAGTGCGGCAGCGGGTCGACCTCCTCACCGGGCTGGTCCTCGTTGCTGCCCTGCCGGAACAGCGGCAGCACGAAGTTGCCCCCGGCCGCGGCGGCGGAGAGGAACTCCTGCTTGCCCGAGGGCGTCGGGAACCCGCCCTCGGCGTGCGGGGCGTAGACGTCGGCGGTGGGCAGGTTGAGCCGCGCCCAGCCGGTCTCGGCCAGGGTCGCCGGGGTGATGCCCTCCAGCGCCGGCGCCGCCCAGTCGTAGGCGGCGTCGATCATCTGCTCGTCGGTCATCGTGAAGCAGTCCTCGGTGTAGCCCATGGCCGCGGCCAGCCGCCGGAACAGCTCGGTGTTGCTGACCGCCTCGCCGACCGGCGGGATCGAGGGCAGGTTCAGCCCGATGTAGAAGTGGCCCCAGGAGAACATCACGTCGAGCTGTTCGAGCTGGCTCGCGGCCGGCAGCACGATGTCGGCGTACTGCGCGGTGTCGGTGAGGAACTGCTCGGAGACGACCGTGAACAGGTCCTCGCGGGCGAGCCCGGCCAGCACCCGTTCCTGGTCCG
Organism: uncultured Pseudonocardia sp.; assembly: GCA_966211265.1. Taxonomy (GTDB): domain Bacteria; phylum Actinomycetota; class Actinomycetes; order Mycobacteriales; family Pseudonocardiaceae; genus Pseudonocardia. Next base: position 16,546 of record CBIHNM010000063.1, on the reverse strand, counting down.
GACAGACCACGACCGGGTTCGAGTTGTAGACCATCAGCGCGTGGATCCCGGGCCCGTCGCCCGCGATGTCGCCGGTCAGGGCCTTGCCCAGGTGGAACTGGTTGATCACCCGGGTGTTCTCCGGGCGCAGCTCGGCGTGGCTCAGCGCGTCCCAGTTGACCGGGAACGCCCACAGCGGCAGCGCCAGCAGCCCGCCGCCGGGCTTGCGCCAGGCCCCGACCAGGCCGGGCAGGCAGGAGATCGCGCGCACGGTCTGCCCGCCACCGGCGTGGCGTTCGATCGCGACCCCGATCCGGATCATCGACGGCTGGGCGGCGGCGTACTCGCGGGCCAGGGTGCGGATGTCCTCGGCGGGGATACCGGTCTCGCCCTCGGCCCACTCCGGGGTGTGGTCCTGCACGCGCTCGGTCAGCTCGTCGATGCCGACGGTGTGGTCGCGGACGTAGTCGGCGTCGGTCAGACCCTCGGCGATGATCACGTTGATCATCGCCATGGCCAGCGCGCCGTCCGTGCCCGGCTTGATCGGGATGTGCCAGTCGGCGCGCGCGGCGGTCTTGTGCCGGACCGGGTCGATCACCACGACCTTCGCCCCGTTGCGCTGCGCCTCGGCCACGAACGGCCACAGGTGCAGGTTCGTCGAGACCATGTTGCAGGCCCAGATGATGATGTACTTGGAGTGCACCAGGCTCTCCGGGTCGACACCCGCGGTCGGCCCGAGGCTCATCACGTACGCGGTCGACGCGCCGGAGTCGCAGTAGGTGCGCTCGCTGACCGTGGCGCCCATCCTGTTGAAGAACGGGTCGCCGACGTTGAGCCCGTTCAGCGTGCCCTGGGTGCCCAGGTAGCTGACCGGCATGACCGCCTCGGCGCCGTGCTCGGCGATCACCCGGTTGAAGTTGGCCGCCACCTCGGCGACGGCGTCGTCCCAGGAGATCGGCTCGAAGCGGCCCGAGCCCTTGGGCCCGGTCCGGCGCAGCGGGGTGGTGACGCGGTCGGGGCTGTAGACGCGCTCGGTGTAGTTGTTGACCTTGACGCACAGACCGCCCTGGGTGAACGGGTGCTCCTTGTCGCCGCGGACCGAGGTCGCGACGCCGTCGGTGACCGTCACGGTCATCGCGCAGCCGTCCGGGCAGTCGTGCGGGCAGATGGCGCGGCGGGTCCCCGACCCGCCCAGGTCGAGGAGCGGGAGTTCTGTGGTGGTCATCGGGCCTCCGGATGGACGTGGTGGTCGGCTCATCGTGGTCAGTCCCGGCGCGCAGGGCTTGTCACCGCGTGCCGCGTTGTTGGCAGCCGACGCCCGAAGGCGGGACCCGATCCGCGGATCGGAGTCTTGCGACCCCGTACAACCGCAGGTGAGGCGAGGGGTACCGGCGTTGCGCGATCGTCCCTTGACGCGGTCGCGACCGGCTGTGAACGTCGTGGCGATCAGACTCGGGACGGGGGTGGACGGCTGTGGTCCTCGCTCCGGGCTCGGCGCCGGTGCAACGCGCCACCCGCCGCTACGACGAGTGGCGCGAGACCCTGCGGCACGACTTCGTCGCCCTCGACGTGGCACCGGATCGCAGCCGCGCCACGTCGTTCGCCGGCTCGGCCCGCAGCGCGACCCTGGCGCACCTGCAGGTCTCCGAGGTCGGATCGGTGGCGCAGAGCTGCCGGCGCACCCCCCAGCTCGCCGTCCACGACGACCGCGAGTACCTGCAGGTGGGGATGCTGGCCCGGGGCACCGCGGCACTCGAGCAGGACGGCCGCAGCACCGTGCTGCACCCCGGGGACCTGGCGCTCTACGAGACCGGCCGGCCGTTCTGCTGGACGTTCGGCGGGGACTGGGTCCTGCAGGTCTTCACCTGGCCCCGCGACACCCTCGACCTCGCCGCGTCCGAGTCCGCGTCCGCCACCGCGCGCCGGTTCGACGGCCGCTCGGGCCTGGGCCGGATCGTCGGCGGGGTGCTGCGCGACCTGGTGACGAACCCCCCGCCGCTGAGCGCCGCGGGGGCGGTCCGGCTGGCCGACGAGGTCGGCGGCCTGGTCGTCCCGCTCGCCGGCGAGCGGACCGCCGGGGCGCCGGTGGCCGCGACCGCGCGCTCGCGCGCGCAGCTGCGGGAGCAGATCGAGCGCCACATCGCCGCCCGCCTCGACGACCCCGACCTCGGCCCGGCCTCGATCGCGGCGGCGCACTTCGTCTCCGCCCGCCAGCTGCACCGCCTCTACGCCGAGACCGGTGAGTCGGTGACCCGCCGGATCCGCCGGGCCCGCCTCGAGCACGCCCGTCGCGACCTCGGCGACCGGCGCCTGGCCGACGCCTCGATCACCCACGTGGCGCGCCGCTACGGTTTCACCGACCTGGCCTCGTTCAGCCGGGCGTTCCGCGCCGCCTACGGGATCTCCCCCAGCGAGTACCGCGCCGCCGGCTGAGCACCGCCCGGTGCGGGCTCAGTGGGCGGCGGTCGCGGCGGGGCGCGGGCCGGGCTCGGCGGGCGCGAACTGGGTCCGGTAGAGCCGGGCGTAGCGGCCACCGGCGGCCAGCAGCTCGGTGTGCGTCCCGCGCTCCACGACCCGGCCGGCCTCCACGACGGCGATCATGTCCGCGGCCCGGACGGTGGACAGCCGGTGCGCGATCACGATCGCGGTCCGCCCGGCCAGGGCCTCGGCCAGCGCTTCCTGCACCGCGGCCTCGGACTCGGAGTCCAGGTGCGCGGTGGCCTCGTCGAGGATCACCACGCGCGGCCTGGCCAGCAGCAGGCGCGCGATCGTCAGGCGCTGCCGCTCACCACCGGAGAGCCGGTAGCCGCGCTCCCCGACGACGGTGTCCAGCCCGTCGGGCAGCGCGTCGAGCAGGTCGCCCAGGCGCGCCCGGCGCAGGGCGTCGCGCATCTGCGGCTCGGTCGCCCCGGGCGCCGCGTAGGCCAGGTTGCCACCGATCGTGTCGTGGAACAGGTGCCCGTCCTGGGTGACCATCCCGACCGCGCCGCGGATCGCCGAGAACCGCAGGTCGCGGACGTCGGTACCGGCCAGCTCCACCGCGCCGGAGTCGACGTCGTAGAGCCGCGGGACGAGTGTGGCCAGCGTGGACTTGCCCGCCCCCGAGGTGCCGACCAGGGCGAGCAGCTGCCCCGGCCCGACCTCCAGGTCGATGCCGTGCAGCACCTCCACGTTGGCCCGCTGGTCGAGGACGGCGACCTCCTCGAGCGAGGCCAGCGAGACGTCCTCGGCACCGGGGTAGGTGAACCGCACGTCGCGCAGCCGGACCCCGACCGGGCCGTCCGGGAGGTCCCGGGCGTCCGGGCGCTCGGTGATGGTCGGCTTCAGGTCGAGCACCTCGAAGACCCGCTCGAACGCGACCAGCGCGGTCATCACGTCGACCCGGGCGTTGGCCAGGGCCGTCATCGGGGTGTAGAGCCGGGTCAGCAGCAGGCCCAGGGCGACGACCGTGCCGGCCGGGATCTGCCCGGTCACCGCGAGGTAGCCGCCGAAGCCGTAGATCAGCGCCTGGGCCAGCGCGGAGACCAGCGACAGCGCCGTGACGAAGATCCGCGACACCATCGCCGAGCGGACGCCGATGTCGCGCACCTTCGCGACCTGGGCCCGGAACACCGTCGCCTCGGCCTCCGGGTCGCCGAACAGCTTGACCAGCGTCGCGCCCGGGGCCGAGAACCGCTCGGTCATCTGGTTGCCCATGGTCGCGTTCAGGTCGGCGGCCTCGCGACGCAGCTCGGCGATCCAGTTGCCCATCCGGCGCGCCGGCAGCACGAACACCGGCAACAGCAGGATGGCCAGCACCGTGACCTGCCACGCGAGCCCGATCATCACCGCGACCGCGAGCAGGAGCTGGATCGAGTTCGACAACACCGTGGACAACGTGCCGGTGATCGCGGTCTGGGCGCCGATCACGTCGTTGTTGAGCCGGCTCACCAGCGCACCGGTGCGGGTCCGGGAGAAGAACGCCAACGGCATCGCCTGCACGTGGCTGAACACCGCGACCCGCAGGTCGGAGATCAGGCTCTCCCCGAGACGGGCCGAGAACCACCGTCCGGCCAGCCCGACGACGGCCTCCAGGATCGCCATCCCGGCGATGCCCAGGGCGAGCACGATCACCACCCGCCCGGCGTCCGGGATCTGTCCGGCGCCGACGATCGCGTTCACGACGCGGCCGGCGAGCACCGGCGTGGCGACACCGATCACGGCGGTGACCGTGGTCAGCGCCAGGAACGAGATCAGCCAGCGGCGGTAGGGCCGCACGAACCGCAGGATCCGTGGCCAGGTCCCCGGTGTGATCGACCGCGGGTTGTCGGCACCGCGCACGACCCCGCGCAGCATCGTGAGCTGGCGATCCATCGGACTCCCCTCGCCGGTGGTGGACGGCGAGTGACCACGTTACGTGGCGTTCCGATGCGCGGCGCGCGATGTATCGCGACCGGTCCGGGTGCCGGATTCCGCCCGGGGCGGAGCATCCGGGTACACCGCCTCCCGGGCCGGACGCCCGGCCCGGGACGGCAGTGGTGATCCGCGCTGCGGAGCTACTTCTTCTTGGTGCGCGTGGCGCCTCCACGCCCGCGCAACGTCACCCCGGTCTCGCTCAGCACCCGATGCACGAATCCGTACGAGCGCCCGGTCTGCTCGGCGAGGGAACGAATGCTCGCGCCCTTCTCGTACTTCTTCTTCAGGTCGGCGGCGAGTTTGCCCCGTTGCGTCCCGGTGATCCGGGCGCCCTTCTTCAGATCGGCCACTGGCCCTCCTCATCCCCGCCGCGGATGCCCCCGCGGATCGTCACGAGAGGCGTGACGATCAGGCCATGATGATCCAGATGGGGAATTCTGGCCACCAGGGCGAGAACGGGATCGGTGAACGGTTCCTCCGAATGGATCACCAGGGTCGGTGGGCGGCGGAGCAATTGCACGGCCGCTTCGCACAGGGACCACTCGATCGGCGCGATACCGTGCCGTGATCGACCGGCGACGCGCCCGCACCGTGCACCGCGGGCGCAGGACACCGCCCCGGTCGGGGGACGGGGAGGCCTCGCGACCAGCGGCGGGTGACGGCCGGGCCGGCTCAGGCCAGCTGCACGAGCTCCAGGTACTCGTCCGACCAGTGGTCCTCGGTGCCGTCCGGCAGCACGATCACCTTGTCCGGCTCCAGCGCCTCCACCGCGCCCGGGTCGTGGGTGACCAGGACGACCGCGCCGGTGAAGCGGCGCAGCGCGTCGAGCACCTGCTCCCGGCTGGCCGGGTCCAGGTTGTTCGTGGGCTCGTCGAGCAGCAGCACGTTCGCGGCGCTGGAGACCAGGCCCGCCAGGGCGAGCCGGGTCCGCTCGCCCCCGGACAGCGTCCCGGCCGGCTGCTGGAGCTGCTCGCCGGAGAACATGAACGTGCCGAGCACGGTGCGCAGCCGCTGGGCGTCGGTGTCCGGCGAGGCGTGCCGGATGTTCTCCCAGACCGAGGCGTCCATGTCGAGGGTGTCGTGTTCCTGGGCGAAGTAGCCGGTGCGCAGCCCGTGGCCGGGCACCATCCGCCCGGAGTCCGGGGCCTCGGTGCCGCCCAGCAGGCGCAGCAGCGTCGTCTTGCCGGCACCGTTGAGGCCCAGCACGACGACCTTGGCGCCGCGGTCCACCGCGAGGTCGACGCCGGTGAAGACCTCGAGCGACCCGTAGGCCTTGGACAGCCCCTCCGCGGTCATCGGGGTCTTGCCGCACGCGGCCGGGTCCGGGAAACGGATCTTGGCCACCCGGTCGGACTGTTGCTCGGGTTCCAGACCGGAGAGCAGCTCGTCGGCGCGGCGGGCCATGTTCTTGGCCGCGACCGCCTTGGTGGCCTTGGCCCCCATCTTCGCCGCCTGGGTGTGCAGCTGCGAGGCCTTCTTCTCGGCGTTGGCGCGTTCGCGGCGACGGCGCTTCTCGTCGGTCGCGCGCGCCTCCTGGTACCGGCGCCAGTCCATGTTGTACTGGTCGGCCTCGCCGCGCATGGCGTCGAGGAACCACACCTTGTTCACGACCGCGGCCAGCAGGTCGGTGTCGTGGCTGATCACCACGAGGCCGCCCTCGTGCTGCTGCAGGAACCCGCGCAGCCAGGTGATGGAGTCGGCGTCGAGGTGGTTGGTGGGCTCGTCGAGCAGCAGCGTGGTGGCGCTCTGGGAGCCGCCGTCGGAGGCGGCGAACAGGATCCGGGCGAGCTCGACCCGGCGGCGCTGGCCACCGGAGAGCGTCTCGATCTGCTGGGTCAGCACCCGCTCGGGCAGGCCCAGGTTCGTGCAGATCCGGGCCGCCTCGCTCTCCGCGGCGTACCCGCCGAGGGAGGAGAACCGCTCCTCGAGCCGTCCGTACTCGCGGACCAGCTTGTCGTTCTCACCCTCGTCGACGACCTCGGCCATCGCGGTCTGGACCTTCTCCAGCTTGGCCAGCAGCACGTCCAGGCCGCGGGCGGAGAGCACCCGGTCCTTCGCGGTCACCGTCAGGTCGCCCTCGCGCGGGTCCTGCGGCAGGTAGCCGACCGCGGAGTTCGACATGATCTTGCCGGAGTAGGGCTCGCCCTCACCGGCCAGGACCCGCATCGAGGTGGTCTTCCCGGCGCCGTTGCGGCCGACCAGGCCGATCCGGTCGCCGGGCTGCACGCGCAGGTTCGCGCCGGAGAGCAGGATCCGGGAACCGGCACGCAGTTCGAGATCCGATGCGGTGATCACGACAAAGCTCCAGACAGTGGAGTACGGGTGGTGGTCGAGCCAGACGACGTCGAGGCAGGGGGCTTCCGGCGAACAGCGCGACACATCCGTGCCGCGACGCCGCGCCCGCACCTACTCGATCAGGACCACGTGTGCAGGCTACCGGCCGGGGCGACCGGATTCCGAACGTAGGGTCCCGGTCATGACCGATCTCACCGCCCCGCTCCCCCCGCCCGCCGACCTCGTGGGCCGGGCCGCGCTGGTCACCGGGGCCAGCCGCGGCATCGGCCACGGCATCGCCGCCGAGCTGCTCGCACGCGGGGCCTCGGTCACGATCACCGGCCGCACGCCCGCGCAGCTCGACGAGGCCGCGGCCGAGCTCGGCGCGGCGGCCGGAGCCCCGGAGCGGGTGCTCGCGGTGGCCGGCAACGCGGGCGACCCCGTCCACCGCGCCGAGGCGGTGCGCGCCACCGTCGAGCGGTTCGGCGGCATCGCGATCCTGGTCAACAACGCCGGCATCAACCCGCAGTACGGACCGCTCGTCGACGCCGACCTCGACGCCGTGCGCAAGATCTTCGACGTGAACGTGGTCGCCGCGCTGGGGTTCGTGCAGGAGGCCCACCGGGCCGGGATGGGCGTCCACGGCGGGTCGGTGGTCAACGTCGCCTCGGTCGGCGGGCTCCGTTCGACCGGTGTGATCGGTGCCTACGGCGCGTCCAAGGCGGCGCTGATCCGGCTCACCGAGGAGCTGGCCGGGCAGCTCGGCCCGGGGATCCGGGTGAACGCGGTCGCGCCGGCAGTGGTCAAGACGCGGTTCGCCGAGGCCCTCTACGCCCACGACGAGCAGGCCGTCGCGGACGGCTACCCGATGCGACGCCTGGGCGTGCCGGCCGACGTCGCCTCGGCCGTCGGTTTCCTGGTCTCCGACGCCGCGAGCTGGATCACCGGCGACACGATCCGGATCGACGGCGGCACGCTGGCCGCCGGCCGGCACGGATGAGCGGACCTCCGGCTCCTCCCGCGGGGGCCGGGCCCGGTCGCGCCGCACCCGGCCCCGCCGCGGCGCACGGTGTCGCGGCGCGGCCGGCGCGTCCGGACGTCGTCGTGCTCGGGGGCGGCCCGGCCGGGCGGGCGCTGGCCGGGGAGTGCGGCGCGCGGGGCCTGCGCACGACACTCGTCGATCCCGCCCCGGACCGGCCGTGGCGCAGCACCTACGGCGCGTGGGCGGGCGAGCTGCCCGGCTCGGTGCCGGGGTCCGCGATCGGCTCACGCTCGCGCGCCCGCATGATCGGCACGAGCGAGCACGTGGTCGACGACGCCTACGTCGTCCTCGACACCGCGGGCCTGCGGGCGCACCTGGACGGGCGCCTGGACGGGGTGCGGCTGGTCACCGGCCGGGCGGTCGCGGTCGCGACCGGAGCCGTGACCCTGTCCGGGGGTGAGGTGCTGCACGCCGGTGTCGTCGTCGACGCGACCGGGGCACCGAGCGCGCTGCGCCGGACCCGGCCGGGCCCGGTCGCGGAGCAGACCGCCTACGGCGTCGTCGTGGCCGAGGAGCTCGCCGCACCCCTGGTCCGCCCCGGCGAGGCGGTGTTCATGGACTGGCGCCCCGAGCACGGGCACCCCGGCCCGCCGACGTTCCTCTACGCCGTGCCCTACGGGGACGGGACGGTGCTGCTGGAGGAGACCTCGCTGGCGCGACGCCCGGGGCTGCCCCTGGCCGAGCTGCGCGACCGGCTGCACACCCGGCTGCGCCGGCACGGGGTGCGGGTGCCCGGGGACGCCCCGGCCGAGCGGGTCCGCTTCCCGGTCGACGAGCCGCGGGCCCCGGCTCTCCCGGTCGCGTTCGGCGCGGCCGCCCCGCTCGTGCATCCGGCCAGCGGGTTCAGCGTCGCGACCGCGCTCGGCCTCGCCCCGGCCGTGGCCGGTGCCCTCGCCGCGCACCTGCCCCGCTCCCCCGCCGGGGCGGGTGCGGCGGCGGCCCGGGTGCTCTGGCCTGCCCGGGCCCGCGCCGTGCACCGCATGCGCCGGCACGGCCTGCAGACGGTGCTGGACCTGCCCCCGGAGCTGGTCCCGGCGTTCTTCGAGGCGTTCTTCCTCCTCCCGGAGCGGCACCGTGCCGCGTTCCTGTCCGGACGCGAGCACCCGGTCGCGACGCTGCGGGCGATGGGGGCCCTCGCGCGCACGGCCTCCACCCCGATACGGGTCCGGATGCTGCGATCGGTCGCCACGGCCACGCCCCGGCACCGCCCCGACGGGTGATTTCGACGGTGGCGGTGGTGGACGTCGGGAATACCCGTAGTAACTTGCGGGCATTCGGCGCAGAGCGCCCGCTCCTCGTGCCACTGGCACGAGTTCCCCACCCGGAGGCTCCCCATGCCCGCTTACCGCACCGTCATCGTCGGGACCGACGGGTCCGCGACCTCGTTCGCCGCCGTGGACCGGGCGGCCGGCGTCGCCGCCGACTGCGACGCCCAGCTCGTCATCGTCTCGGCCTACACCCCGACCAGTCGCGAGGACACCGCCGCGGCGCAGGACGCGCTCAAGGAGGAGTCCTACCTGGTCGTGGGCTGGACCCCGGCCGAGGAGGCGCTGCGCGAGGCCGCCGACCGGGCGAGCAGGGCCGGCGCCCGCAAGGTCAGCACGCACGCCGAGGACGGTGCCCCGATGGACGTGCTGCGCAAGGCCGTCAAGGACCACGCGGCCGACCTGCTGGTGGTCGGGAACAAGGGCCTCAACACGCTGTCCGGGCGCCTGCTGGGCTCGGTGCCGGCGGACGCGACCCGACGCGCCGGCGTCGACGTGCTGGTCGTCCACACCAGCTGAACGGTGCCCTCCCGCGACGACGACCGCGACGGTTCCGGCGAGCGTCCGGCGCCGGACGGCGGCGACGGCTCGCCCGGGGACCCGCCGCCCGGCCGCGCGGGTACGGACCCGGCAGCGGTCAGCTGGAGCGATCTCGACGAGTCGGTGCTCGACGAGTACATCCTCGGCGCGCCGCGGGAGTTCACCCGGGACGAGGTGATCGCCGCGGCGGACCTCGACCCCGAGGAGGCGCACCGGCTCTGGCGCTCGCTCGGCTTCCCGGACTCCGAGCCCGGCGAGCGGGTGTTCACCCGGCTCGACGTCGAGGCCGCGCTGACCGTCGCGTCGATGAGCCGGGAGTGGCTGCCCGACGCCCGGGTCCGCGAGGCGATCGTGCGCGCGGTGGCCCAGTCGATGTCGCGGCTGGCCGAGTGGCAGATCGGGATGCTGGCCCAGCTGGCTGCCGCGCACGTCGGGGAGCTGCGCCCGCGCGGTGCCGCGCGGCTGGCCGCCGAGGTGCTGCCCGAGCTCGAACAGATGCAGTCCTACGTCTGGCGGCGCCACCTCGCCGCGACCGCGTCCCGGTTCATCGCCGGGGCGCAGAAGTCGGACCCGGCCGCGATCGCCTCCGACACCTGGTCGCTCTCGGTCGGGTTCGCCGACATGGTCGGGTTCACCCGCACCACCCGCCGTCGCTCGATGGACGAGCTCGGCGAGATGATCGAACGGTTCGGCGTCGTCACCAACGAGGTGATCGCGAACGGCCGCGGCCGGATCATCAAGACGGTCGGCGACGAGGTCCTGTTCGTCACCGAGCACCCCTCGGACGCCGCCGCGATCGCGCTCGGCCTGCGGGACCGGGTCCGCATCGAGCCCTCGCTGCCGCAGCTGCGGATCGGGCTGGCGTACGGGATGGTCCTGACCCGCTACGGCGACGTCTACGGCGAGGTCGTCAACCTCGCCGCCCGGCTGACCTCCGAGGCCCACCCGGACACGGTGCTGGTCGACCGGGAGGTCGCCGAGGTGCTGCGCGACGACCCGCGCTTCGAGCTGCGCCGCCTCCCGTCCAAGAACACCCGGGGCTACGCCCACCTCAAGGCGTGGGCGCTGCGGGCCGCCCGCGAGGGGTGAGCCGCCGCGGGGTACCGGCCCCGCGCCCTTGACCCGGACCGTCCACCGGGCAGGCTGTGCCCCATGACCGGCGTGCGCACGTCCACCCTCGCGGCCTACCTCGACCGGATCGGGGTGCCGGACGCGCGGGCCGCGGACCTCGCGACGCTGCGCCGGGTCGTCACCGCGCACGCCACCACGATCCCGTTCGAGAACCTCGACCCGTTCACCGGCGTCGAACCCCGGATCGACGCCGAGCCGCTGGCGGCCAAGCTCGTCGGGAGCCGGCGCGGGGGCTGGTGCTTCGAGCACAACGGCCTGCTCCGGACGAACCTGGAGGCGCTGGGCTACGACGTCACCGGCCTCGCGGCGCGCGTGCGGTGGATGCTGCCCGAGGACGCCGCACCGACCGCGCGCACCCACATGCTGCTGCGGGTGGAGCTGGCCGAGGGCTCGTTCCTGGCCGACGTCGGATTCGGCGGGATGACGCCCACCGGCGTGCTCGCGCTGGAACCCGACGTCGAGCAGCAGACACCGCTGGAGCCCTACCGGCTGCACCGCGAGGGCCCGACGTGGACCGCCACCGCCCGCGCCGACCGGTGGCGCCCGCTCTACACCTTCGACCTCGTCCCGGCGCCGCAGATCGACTACGAGATGGGCAACTGGTACCTGGCCCACCATCCCGGCTCGCCGTTCCGGTCGAACCTGATCGCGGCCCTGCCGGGCGCCGACCGCCGGCACGCCCTGAGCGGGCGGGTCTACACGGTGCACCATCTGGGCGGGCCGAGCGAACGCCGGGAGCTGGACACGCCGGGCGCGGTCCGGGACGTGCTGGAGACCGGGTTCGGCATCGACACCGCGCTGGTCCCCGGCATCGAGGACAGGCTGGGCACGCTGTTCGCGGCCGGGCACCGACCGCCGTGATCACCCGCCCGGGCGCCCGGGCGTCATCGGGTGACGCGCCCGTACCCGGCCGGTACGACCGGGGCGGCGGTCAGACCCGGAAGCCGAGGGCGCGCAGCTGCTCGCGGCCGTCCTCGGTGATCTTCTCCGGTCCCCACGGCGGCATCCAGACCCAGTTGATCCGGATGTCGTCGACCATGCCGTCGGCGGTGAGCGCGGAGCGGGTCTGCTCCTCGATCACGTCGGTCAGCGGGCAGGCCGCCGAGGTCAGCGTCATGTCGATGACCGCGGTCTTGCCCTCGACGCCGAGACCGTAGACCAGGCCCAGGTCGACGACGTTGATCCCGAGCTCGGGGTCCACGACGTCCTTCATCGCCTCCTCCAGGTCGTCCTGGGAGGGCCCGCCCTCGGCCGGGGCGGGCGCGTCGGGCATCCCCGCCGCGCCGCGCACCACGTCGTCCTCGGCCGGGGTGGTCTCTGTGTCCTGCGTGGTCTCGCTCATCCCGGAGCTCCCTTCTGGTCCTGCATCTGGGCGGTGATGTCCGCGGGGGTGCGGCTGACGGCATCCTTGAACGCCATCCAGCCCAGCAGCGCGCACTTGACCCGCGCCGGGTACTTCGCGACGCCGGCGAAGGCGACGCCGTCGCCGAGCACGTCCTCGTCCGGCTCGACCTTGCCACGACCCTGCGCCATCTCCTGGAACGCGTCCAGGATCCGCATCGACTCGGCGACGCTGCGCCCGACGACCAGGTCGTTGAGCACCGAGACCGACGCCTGGCTGATCGAGCATCCCAGGGTGTCGTAGGAGATGTCGACCACGGTGACGCTGGCGTCGTCCAGCTTCACCCGCAGCGTCACCTCGTCCCCGCACGTGGGGTTCACGTGGTGGGTCTCGGCGTCGTAGGGCTCGCGCAGGCCGGAGCCGTGCGGGGACCGGTAGTGGTCCAGGATGATCTCCTGGTACATCTGCTGGAGCTGCATCTACCGGCTCACCCCGAAGAAGTCCTGCGCCGCGCGGATGCCGTCGGCGAGCTGCGCGGCCTCGTCCACCGTGTTGTACACCGCGAACGACGCCCGCGCCGTGGCCACGATCCCGAACCGGCGGTGCAGCGGCCACGCGCAGTGGTGGCCCACCCGGATCGCGATGCCGCGGTCGTCGAGCACCTGCCCGAGGTCGTGGGCGTGCACCTCGTCCACCACGAACGAGACCGCTCCCCCGCGCTCGCTCGTGCTGTCCGGCCCGACCAGGCGCACGCCGGGGACCTCGCGCAGCCCGTCCAGGGCGACCCGGGTCAGCTCGGCCTCGTGCGCGGCGACGGCGTCCATCCCGATCAGCCGCAGGTAGTCCACGGCCGCGCCCAGGCCCACGGCCTGCGAGGTCATCGGCACACCGGCCTCGAAGCGCTGCGGCGGCGGGGCGTAGGTGGACCCCTCCATCCGCACCGTCTCGATCATCGAGCCGCCGGTGAGGAACGGCGGCATCTCCTGGAGCAGCTCGGAGCGGCCCCACAGCACGCCGACGCCGGACGGTCCGAGCATCTTGTGCCCGGAGAACACGGCGTAGTCCACGCCCAGGGCGTGCACGTCCACCGGCATGTGCGGCACCGACTGGCACGCGTCCAGCACGGTCAGCGCGCCGACCGCCCGCGCCCGCCGCACCAGCTCCCCGACCGGCGCGACCGCGCCGGTGACGTTGGACTGGTGGGTGAACGCGATGACCTTCGTGCGGTCGGAGAGCTGCAGCGAGTCCAGGTCGATCCGGCCGTCGTCGGTGACCGAGTACCAGCGCAGCACCGCGCCGGTCCGCCGGCACAGCTCCTGCCAGGGCACCAGGTTCGCGTGGTGCTCCAGCTCGGTGACCACGATCTCGTCCCCGGGGGAGAGCGCGAACCGCTCCGAGGACTCGGAGAGCCCGGTGCGCACCGAGGAGTTGCCGAACGCGTAGGCGACCAGGTTGATGCCCTCGGTGGCGTTCTTGACGAACACCACCTCGTGGGTCATCGCCCCGACGAACGCCGCGATCCGCTCGCGGGCGGACTCGTAGGCGTCGGTGGCCTCCTCGGCCAGCTGGTGCGCACCGCGGTGCACGGCGGCGTTGTGGTTCTCCAGGAACTCGCGCTCGGCGTCGAGCACCTGGCGCGGGCGCTGCGAGGTGGCCCCGGAGTCGAGGTAGACCAGGGGCCGGTCCTCGCGGACGGTGCGTCCGAGGATCGGGAAGTCCGCCCGGATCCGGTCGACGTCGATCGCGGCGCCGACGCCGGGCGCCGACACCGTGGTCATGACGCGGTCGCCCCGCTGCTGGCCAGGCCGGACTCGACCGACGCCGCCTCGGCGCCGGTGAACCGCACGTAGCCGTTGCGCTCGAGCTCGTCGGCCAGCTCGGGTCCGCCGGACTCGACGACCTTGCCACCGGCGAACACGTGCACCTTGTCCGGCTTGATGTGGTTCAGGATCCGGGTGTAGTGCGTGATCAGCAGGACGCCGGTCTCGCCACCCTCGCGGTAGCGGTTGATGCCCTCGCTCACCACGCGCAGCGCGTCGACGTCGAGGCCGGAGTCGGTCTCGTCGAGCACGGCGATCTTCGGCTTCAGCAGCGCGAGCTGCAGCACCTCGTGGCGCTTCTTCTCACCGCCGGAGAAGCCCTCGTTGACCGAGCGGTCGGCGAACTCCGCGTCGATGTCGAGGTCGCTCATCGCGGACTTCACCTCCTTGACCCAGGTCCGCAGCGTCGGCGCCTCGCCGCGGGTCGCGGTGGCCGCGCTGCGCAGGAAGTTGGCCATCGACACGCCCGGCACCTCGACCGGGTACTGCATGGCCAGGAACAGCCCGGCCCGCGCCCGCTCGTCGACCGACATCTCCAGGACGTCCTCACCGTCCAGCAGGACCTGCCCGGAGGTGGTCTCGTACTTCGGGTGCCCGGCGATGGCGTAGGCCAGCGTGGACTTGCCGGACCCGTTCGGACCCATGATCGCGTGCGTCTCGCCCGCGCGGATCGTGAGGTTGACCCCGCGCAGGATCTCCTTCGGGCCGTCCTCGGTGGTCACCGAGGCGTGCAGGTCCTTGATCTCCAAGGTGGACATGTACTCGTCGCTCCGTGGTTCGTCGAAAGTGTGGTGGGGACCGCGGCTAGACGCCGGTGACGGCGAGCTCGGCCTCGACGGCCTCTTCCAGCCGTTCACGCAGCTCCGGCAGCTTGATCTTGTGCAGGATCTCGTGGAAGAACGCGCGCACCACCAGGCGGCGGGCGTCGGCCTCCGGAATGCCGCGGCTCTGCAGGTAGAACAGCTGCTCGTCGTCGAAGCGACCGGTGGTGCTGGCGTGCCCGGCCCCGGCGATCTCGCCGGTCTCGATCTCCAGGTTGGGGACCGAGTCGGCACGCGCGTGCTCGGTGAGCACCAGGTTGCGGTTGAACTCGAACGTGCGGGTGTTCTCCGCCGCCGCCCGGATCAGCACGTCGCCGATCCAGACGGTGTGCGCCGGGTCGCCCGCGTCGTTGCTCTGCAGCGCGTTCTTGTAGAACACGTTCGAGGTGCAGTTCGGCTCCGCGTGGTCGACCAGCAGCCGCTGCTCGAGGTGCTGCCCGCCGTCGGCGTAGCCGAGCCCCAGCAGCTCGGCGTCACCCCCGGGGGCCGCGTAACGGATCGTGGAGCTGACCCGCACCAGGTCACCGCCGAGCTGCACCGCGGTGCCCCGCAGCGTCGCGTCCCGGCCGATGGACAGGTGCTCGGCACCGACGTGCACGGCGTCGCCTGCCCACTCCTCGGTGACGACCAGGGTCAGCTTCGAGGCGTCGGCCAGCACGACCTCGGTGTTGTCGGCCAGCGCACCGGAGCCCTGCCGGACCACCACGACGGTGGCCTCGGTGTTCGGGGTGGTGCGGATCTGCAGGTGACCGGCCGCGGTGGCCCCGACGCCGGGGCCCTCCACGGTGATCGTCACCGGCTCGACCCGGCCGTCCGCCGTCGCGGCGCCGTCCAGCGAGACGACGGTGGCCTCGCGGAACGACGACCACGCCGCGGCCGCGACCCGGTCGGCGGGCACCCCCGCCTCGCCGAGGCGCGGGTCGTCGCGTCCGACCGTCTCGACGGTCGCACCGGCGGTCTCGGTGACCGAGACCGCGGCGGTGCCCTCGAACGTGGCCGTGCCGTCGTGCAGGCCGCGCAGCCGGCGCATCGGCGTGAAGCGCCAGTTCTCCTCGCGCCCGCCGGGAACCTCGAACGCGTTCACGTCGAACGACTGGAACCGCTCACCCGCGGAGGCGATCGGTACCTCGCCCTGGCCCTCCTTCGCACCCTTGAGCTCGGGTGCCAGGCCAGCAACCTCGGACGTCATCCGACAGAACCCTCCATCTGCAGCTCGATCAGCCGGTTCAGTTCCAGCGCGTACTCCATGGGCAGCTCGCGCGCGATCGGCTCGACGAACCCGCGCACGACCATGGCCATCGCCTCGTCCTCGGTCAGACCACGGCTCATCAGGTAGAAGAGCTGGTCCTCGCTGACCTTGGACACCGTGGCCTCGTGGCCCATCGACACGTCGTCGGTGCGCACGTCCACGTACGGGTAGGTGTCGCTGCGGCTGATCGTGTCGACCAGCAGCGCGTCGCACTTCACCGTCGAGCGCGAGTTGCGCGCCCGCGCGTTGACCTGCACCAGACCGCGGTAGGAGGTCCGGCCGCCGCCACGGGCCACCGACTTCGAGATGATCGTCGACGACGTGTTCGGCGCCATGTGGACCATCTTCGCGCCGGCGTCCTGGTGCTGGCCCTCGCCCGCGAACGCGATCGAGAGGACCTCGCCCTTGGCCTGCTCGCCCATCAGCCAGACGGCCGGGTACTTCATGGTCACCTTGGAGCCGAGGTTGCCGTCGACCCACTCCATGGTCGCGCCCTCCTCGGCCTTGGCGCGCTTGGTGACCAGGTTGTAGACGTTGTTCGACCAGTTCTGGATCGTCGTGTAGCGGCAGCGGCCGCCCTTCTTCACGACGATCTCGACGACGGCCGAGTGCAGCGAGTCCGAGGTGTAGATCGGCGCCGTGCAGCCCTCGACGTAGTGCACGTAGGCACCCTCGTCGACGATGATCA
>CBIHNM010000062.1:0-17541 GCA_966211265.1 uncultured Pseudonocardia sp. | reverse complement strand
CGACCCGATCTCGCCGAACACCATCTCGTCCGGGATGAACACGTGGTCGAACACCACCTCGTTGAAGTGGTGGGCGCCGGTGAGCAGCGGGATCGGGCGGACGGTGATCCCCGGCCGGTCCAGCTCGACGAGCAGCTGCGAGAGCCCGGCGTGCCGGTCTCGATCGTCCTTGGGCGAGGTGCGGACCAGGGCGAAGAACGCGTGCGCGTGGTGCGCGCCGGAGGTCCAGACCTTGGTCCCGGTCATCTCCCAGCCGCCCTCCACCCGGTCCGCGCGGGTGCGCACCGAGGCGAGGTCGGATCCGGAGTCGGGCTCGGACATCCCGATGCCGAAGTAGACCTCCCCGCGGGCGATGCCGGGCAGGAACCTCCGGCGCTGCTCCTCGGTGCCGAAGCGCATCAGCGACGGGCCGATCTGGCGGTCCGCGACCCAGTGCGCGGCCACCGGCGCACCGGCCGCGAGCAGCTCCTCGGTCACGACGTAGCGGTCCAGCGCGGTGCGCCCGTGCCCGCCGTACTCGGTCGGGATGGTCATCCCGAGCCAGCCCCGGGCCCCGAGGCGCCGGGAGAACTCCTCGTCCCAACCCGAGAGCCACACGTCCGCGCCGGGCGTCCACGCGCCCGAGCGCTGCTCCTCGGCCAGGAACGCGCGGACCTGCGCGCGGAGCTCACCCAGATGGCCGGGCAGCTCCACCGGTTCCGGGACCAGCGCGGGCAACTTCGTCAGCGTCTCGCTCACCCCGCCATCCTGACCCATACCGGCCCGGCCGGGCACCGCGACCCGGGCGGAGCTCGGCGCGAGGTGGGACACAGCCCGGGAGCGGCCGGACCGTGGGAGAACTCTGGTGGGACAGCGCCGGGGACCGCAGGTACGTTGCGGCCATGACGAACGCCGACCGAGAGCGCAAGGTACTCGCCGCCGTCCCGACCGGGCTGTTCATCGGTGGCCGGTGGCGCGACGCCGAGAACGGGGCCACCGCGAAGGTGGAGGACCCCTCGACCGGCGAGGTGCTCGCGGAGGTCGCCGACGCCACGCCCGCCGACGGGATGGCCGCCCTGGACGCCGCGCAGGCCGCCCAGCCGACGATCGCGGCGATGCCGCCACGGCAGCGCAGCGAGATCCTCTACCGCGCCTACCAGCTGCTGCACGAACGGGCCGACGACCTGGCCATGCTGATGACGCTGGAGATGGGCAAGCCGCTGGCCGAGGCCAAGGGCGAGGTCGTCTACGCCTCGGAGTTCCTGCGCTGGTTCGCCGAGGAGGCGGTGCGGATCGACGGCGGATACCAGGTCGCCCCGAACGGGCTGACCCGCTTCCTCACGATCCGCCAGCCGGTCGGGGTCTGCGTGTTCGTGACGCCCTGGAACTTCCCGCTGGCCATGGGCACCCGCAAGATCGCCCCGGCGATCGCGGCCGGCTGCGCGTCGATCATCAAACCGGCCCCGCAGACGCCGCTGACGATGCTGGCCTTCGGTCAGATCCTGGCCGAGGCCGGGGTGCCCGACGGCGCCCTGAACGTGATCAACGCGACCGACGCCGGCGGCGTCATGGAGCCGATCATCCGGGACGGCCGGGCCCGCAAGATCTCCTTCACCGGGTCCACCCCGGTCGGCAAGAAGCTGCTCTCCCAGGCCGCGGACAAGGTCCTGCGGACCTCCCTGGAGCTGGGCGGCAACGCCTCGTTCATCGTGCTCGACGACGCCGACGTCGACTCCGCGATCGAGGGCGCGATGGTGGCCAAGATGCGCAACATGGGCGAGGCGTGCACCGCGGCCAACCGGTTCTACGTCCAGCGCGGCGTGGCCGAGGAGTTCGCCCGCAAGCTGGCCGAGAAGATGGGCGCGCTCAAGGTCGGCCGGGGCACCGAGGACGGCGTCCAGGTCGGACCGCTGATCGACGGCAAGGGACTGGAGAAGGTCACCGACCTGGTCGCGGACGCGGTCGCGAACGGCGCGAAGGTCGCCCTCGGCGGCACGGCCGGGGACGGGCCGGGCTACTTCTACCCGCCGACCGTGCTCACCGACGTGCCGGTGAACTCCCGCCTCAACCACGAGGAGATCTTCGGGCCGGTCGCACCGATCACCGTGGTCGACTCCGAGGAACAGGCCCTCGACGCCGCCAACGCGACCGAGTTCGGGCTGGTCAACTACGTCTACACGCGCGACCTGAACCGGGCGCTGCGGATCTCCGAGCGCCTGGAGAGCGGCATGATCGGGCTCAACACCGGGCTGGTGTCGAACCCCGCGGCCCCCTTCGGCGGGGTCAAGGAGTCCGGGCTGGGCCGCGAGGGCGGCAACGTCGGGATCGACGAGTTCCTGGAGACCAAGTACGTGGCGATCGGGTTCTCCGGATAGCCGTCCGCCGCGGCGGCACGAGAGCCCCGCACGGTCCGGCCGTGCGGGGCTCTCGCGTTCCTACCGGATCAGGGGTTGGCCGGGGCCACCGGAGCGGCCGGGGCGGGTGCCGCCGGCTGCGGGGCCACCGGAGCGGTGTCCGAGGGTGTGCCGGTCCGGGCCTCGCCGTTGAGCAGCAGGCCGGTCAGGGTCAGCCCGCCGTTGAACGTGGCCATCCCGATCAGCAGCACGACCGCCGCCGCCACCGCCCAGGTCAGGCCCCGCTGCGCGGCACCGGCGGTGGTGAGCCGCCCCCGGTTGGTCTCGACCACCCAGGCGCGGGCGGCGAACAGGACGAGGACGACCAGCAGCGACAGCCAGGTCAGCGCCGCCCCGATCACCGCGGCACCGCCGTCCCGACCCGGACCAGCACCGCGGCGAAGCCGTTCTGGTAGGTCGCCCGGTACTGGCCCGAGGCGATCAGCTGGTCACGGACGCGGATGCTCCAGCCCGGCTTCTCGCCGTTGAGCACGACGCCCTGCTTCTCGATCGACTCGTAGAACAGGATGGTCTGCGGCTGGATCTTGTCGATGCAGGGCAGCGGGTCGTTGGCCAGCTGCACGCAGCCCTCGACACCCGGCGACCTGTTGTGCTCGCCGACGCCCTCGAGCTGGTAGGGCCCGACGCTGGACAGCGGCATCACCAGCGCGTCCGGTGGCGCCTGGTCGTAGGCCGCCCGGGTCATCTGCACGTCCTCGGTCGTCACGTTCATGTAGGCGTCGTTCCCGCCGCGGATCAGGATCAGGACCGGGAACAGGACCAGCATCCCGACCGCGAGCGCGATCTCCCGGCGCCGGTCGACCCGGACGAAGGCCCGCAGGGCGTCCACCCCGAGGATGGTCAGCACCGGCAGGCCGTAGAGGATGACCCGCAGCAGCAGCTCGCCGCCGTAGCTCTGCACGGCCGCCATGCCCATCGGCACCACGGCCAGCAGGATCGGCACCAGGTCCCGGCGGCGCTTCCAGTAGACCCAGGCTCCCGCGATCGCGAGCACCCAGGTCAGGACCGGCATGACCGCGCGCAGCAGCTTGACCACGATCTGGCCGGTGTCACCCTGCAGCCGCTCGAAGAAGCCCGCCTCGATCGCGCCGCCCTCGTCCTTGGCACCGATGATCATCGCGATCTGGCTCATCCAGAAGTCGCGGCCCGCGATCAGGATGTAGACCACCACCGCCAGGGTCGCGACGATCACCAGGCCACGGCCGCGGAACCGGCCCACGACCGCCAGCACGACCAGCTGACCGATGATCGCGAACGGGGTCAGCTGGTGGGTCGGGGCGAGCGCGAGCAGGCACAGCGAGGCACTGAAGTAGATCAGCAGCAGCTGGCGTGCCGGCAGCGTCGGGTTGTTCGGCGGGGTCATGGCGCTGACCAGCCAGCGACGCCAGCGCGGCAGCGGCGGCGCGTCCCGGTGCGCCCGTGGCCAGCCCACCACGCCGGCGGTGTCGGTCCGCCGGGTGGCCAGCGGGCCGAGGGCGAACGTCAGCACGGTCAGCAGCAGCACGATGGCGGTCGCCTGCGGCGAGAAGTAGTCCTGCTCGATCCAGTTCAGGCCCAGGAACAGCCAGGCCGCGACCCACGGTGCGCGGGTGCCCCCCAGCATCGATCGCGCCAGCGCGTACACCCCGATCGCCCACACCCCGACGACCGCGGGCGGGTACCAGCGCAGGACGAGGTCGAGGTTGTCGACGCCGGCGGCGTCCCGGATCCAGGCCCACTGGGCGAAGAACGCCGGCCAGAAGAACCGCGCGTCGATGCCGGTCGGCGGTATGCCTGTGCCCGCGAGCGCGTCGACGAAGCCGCTGATCAGCCAGGCCGTGGTGAACCGGGCCTGCGGCATGACCACCGAGGGCATCCCGAAGCTGCACAGGATCAGCACGCCGGTCGCGGCCCCGAGCATCGGGATCCGCGGACGCGGCGACCACAGCTCCACCACGCAGGCGGCGATGGACAGCGCGAGCGCGAGCCAGCCGAACGGCGAGAGCGCCGCGGCCAGGCCCCAGCCCCCGAGGTCGTCGAGGTTCGTGGTGGACGCGGCGAGCGGGAGCAGCGCCACCGCGAGCACGGCCAGGACCGGGGCGCCCCACGCCCACAGCGCCGACAGCGGACGGGCCGGGTCCGCCGGCGGGCCGGGTGTGGCCGCGGCCGGGTCGTCCGGAGGACGGGGGGCGGGCGGGCGGACCGCCGTCGTCGGCTGGTCCAGCGGGCCCGGGGTCCGCCTCGGGTCCAGGTACTGGGTGGACTCCGCGGCCCGCGTCGACGACGCGGATGCGGTCTCCTGGTCGGTCCCCGTTCTGCGGGTCTCCGACGTCACGACTTCACCTCCGGGCGGAACCGGCGCCGCAGCGTCGGTGCGAACATCACGACCAGTGCGCACAGCGCCTGGACCAGCACGTAGCCGAGGACCACGGGCATCAGCAGGGTATCCAGCGGGACCGCGCCGAACACCGACAGCGGGACGAACGCGGTGACGGCCAGGATCAGGCCGGTGTTGGTCAGCTGGATCCGGGCGAAGCCCATGCCGTCGCCCGAGGCCTGACGCCGGGCCAGCTCGAACACCACGAGCAGCCGGAACGCCAGCCCGATCATGAGCACGGCCAGCGCCGGGGCGGCCGCGGCGTAGCCCGCACCGAGGATCGAGAGCACCGGGTAACCCAGCGCCGCACCGAGGGCGAGCACCGGCACGAACAGGAACAGCATCCGCCTGCGGGCGGCACGCGCCAGCTCGGCGGCCCGGTGCGGCTCGCGCGCGGTGTGCACCGAGAGCGAGTTGGTGAAGAACACCGCGGCGAGGTCCACGACGGTGACCGCCTGCCAGCAGATGAAGAACGCCGCACCGGCCTCGTTGCCCAGCCGCAGGTTCACCAGCAGCGGGACCTGGTTGTAGAGCAGCGCGTTGCCCAGCTGCGCCAGCGCGGTCGGACCGAGGAACCGGACGGCCTCCGCGCGGCTGGGCAGGATGCCCGGGCCGCTGCGCGCGGCGTAGCGCCGCACGATGAAGAAGATGACGACCGAGCCGCCGGCGATCCACACCACGATCGGGACCGCCCAGGACAGCACCATCCCCTCGGCGGCGTAGGCCGAGCCGAGCAGCAGCAGCAGGCCGATCCGGACGACGGCGAACGTGCCGTTGCGCCACACCGCGATCCACGGCCGTCCGAGCGCGACGACGATGAAGTCGTGCACGACGAACACGCCCCAGCCCGCGCAGGCCAGCACGAGCAGGAGCAACCCGACGCCGAACGAGCCGCCCGCACCCGCGGCGGTCTCGGCGATGCTCGGGACGATGATCCCGTAGACCAGCCCGACCAGGCCGGACAACGGCATGATCAGCAGCAGCGACGCCCAGACCAGCCGGACGGACTTCTTACCGGCACCGGGCAGCCAGCGCATCAGGCCGATGCCCAGGTTCAGCTGCGCGGCACCCCCGATGAGCTGGAAGGCCGAGACGAACTCGGTGGCCTTGCCGACCTCGGCCTGCGGCATGATCCACGCCGCGATCAGCCAGCTCAGCAGTCCGGCGACCGAACCCAGTGCCGAGGCGATGGACAGCGCGAGCCCGTCACCGATCTTGCCGTTCTGCGGGTCGTCGCCGGGCGGCGCGGACTCCCCCGGTGGCACCGGCGGCGACGCGGCCGGGTCGACCGCGAACGGGATGCGGTCGGTCGGCGCGTCGTCCGCGGGCCGGGCGCCCAGCCGCTGCGTCGTCTCGGCGGCCGCGTCGCCGGGGCGCGAGCCGGACGGCGGCGGGGGGCGGTAGGCGTCCATGCGCGTGGTCGGTGGCTCGTGGAGGGGGCTCACCGAGGCGCCCCCGGCGAGGTGGGCGCCGACGGCCGGGGCCCCGACCACCGGGTCGGGCCGGCCCTCACTGGGCGACCACCGCGTGCCGCAGCAGGAACGGGACGCTGATCAGCGTCATCACGAACAGGGCGACGCTCGGGTACCAGGCACCGAAGCTGACCATGAGCTGGGCGACCAGCAGCGTGCTCGCGACGCCGACACCGACGGTCAGCAGCCAGACGTGCGCGGCGGGTGCCCGGCGCAGGAACCCGGCCGCGGCCCAGCCCGGGCCCAGCAGCAGGAACGCGATGGTCAGCAGCAGCCGGAGGTCGCCGAGCACACCGCCGGTCACGCCGGTCAGGTTCAGCGCACAGGCCAGCACACCGGCGACGACGAGGGCGATGGCGACCCCGCGACGGGCCGTGCGGGCACGTGTCAGCTCGGCCGACGACGGCATGCTCACCGCGGGACTCCTCTTCCTTCACAGGGGCCGGACGTCGCACTCACCGTCCGCACCCGGAGCAGGTCAGGGCGCGTCAGGACGCCTCTTCACCCCATGCGTACCGCACGCCGACGGCGTCCGAGCGAGCGGATCCGTCCGCGCCGGTCGGGCGGTGGCCATTCTCCTGCGGACGGTGCGCCCGCGGCGTCGGGGACGGGGCCGGCGGCCGGGACCCGTTGCTCTCGCGGGCGACCGGCGGGGCAGGCACGGTGGACGGGATCGTGGTCTGCACCGTCGGCGGCTCGACGTAGCGCCGGCCGTTCACCGGGGCGGAGGCCTCCGCCCCGGGCACCGCGAGCGACTGCGCCGTCGCCGCGGCGACCCGGCTGGCACGCTTGCGCTCGGAGGCCAGTGTCCGCAGGACGCGGGTGCCGTCGGCGAACGTGCGCAGGTTCGTCTGGCCGAACATCCGCTCACGCTCCATCGAGGGCACCTCGGTGATGGTGAGCTCGGCCGCGGCCACCCGGCAGTTCAGGACGGTCTCGATCTCGAACCCGTCCCCCCAGTGCATCGTGCCGTCCGCGCGCGGGGGGAGGTCGACCTCCGGCAGGCCCAGCAGCGGCAGGATGTCGGCCCAGAACGCGTTGTAGCCGTAGCACAGGTCGGTGTAGCGGGTCCCGAACAGCGCGTTGGCCACGCCGTTGAGCCCGTAGTTCCCGCCCTTGCGCAGCAGCGTGATGTCGTCGCTGCCCCCGCCCCGCACGAAGCGGCTGCCCTTGGCGAAGTCGGCGCCGTCGATGAGCGCCTGGACGAAGGCCGGGATCTCGGCCGGGTCGGCCGAGCCGTCGGCGTCGAACATGACCAGCACGTCGCCGGTGGCGGCGGCGAAGCCGCAGGCCATCGCGTTGCCCTTGCCCTTGCGGGTCTGCATGACGACACGGACGTCGGGCAGCACCCGGCGGGCGGTGTCCACGGTGCCGTCCACGGAGTTCCCGTCGACGACGATCACCTCGTGCACGGCGGGGCGGACGGCCGCCACGGCCGGCAGCACGACCTCCAGGTTCCGCGCCTCGTTCCGCGTGGGAACGATGACCGACACCCTGGGACGGGATGGTCGTGACGTGCGGGCAGGGCGCTGGTTCACCGGTCTCCCCCGATCGATGGTCTGGGCGCGCAGTTGCGAGCGTTCGGTTCGACGGTCGCGACGTCTCCTCCGAGCGCCGGACGCCACAAGAGAACCGACGTCTCCTCTATCTCTCGGGGCGCCGCTCGCGTTACGTGACCTGCGCTGCAGGATACCTACGCCATTCGGAGCAACGAACCCGGCCCGACGGCGCGTCGGAGTCGCTCCTGACTCCGAGCACTGTACCGAGCGGCGGCCGGCGGGGGCCGGGCCCCCGGAGCCGACGGGCGGACCGGCCCGCCCGGGCGGTAGCGTCGGCGCCCCCGTCTTCCCCGTCCTCGACCAGCGTGAGGTGCCCATGCGGCCCGGCGGCTACCAGCCCAGCGTCTCGATCTGCATCCCCGTCTACAACGGCGAGGCCTTTCTCGGCGAGACCATCCGCAGCGTCCTCGACCAGACCTACCGGGACTTCGAGCTGGTCATCCTGGAGAACGCCAGCACCGACCGGAGCGAGGAGATCGCACGCTCGTTCCCGGACCCGCGGATCCGGATCGAGCGCAACGCGGAGACGTTGTCCCAGCCCGACAACTGGAACCGGGTCGTGCAGCTCTGCCGCGGCCCCCTGGTCAAGCTGCTCTGCGCGGACGACCTGTTGCACCCGCGGTGCCTGGAGCTGCAGGTCCCGCCGATGCGCGAGGACCCGTCACTGGCCCTGGTCGCCGCACGCCGGCACATGATCGACGAGCAGAGCCGGGTCCTCGTGCCCCGCCGCGGCCTCGGCGGCGGGCTGGTGGGCACGCACAGCGGGAGCGAGGTCGCCCGCCGGGTGATCCGCAACGGCTCCAACCCGATCGGGGAGCCGGGCAACGTGCTGTTCCGCCTCGAGCAGTTCATCACCTCCGGCGGATGGCGCAACGACCGGCGCTTCATCATGGATCTGGACTGCTGGATGCGGCTGCTGCAGTACGGCGACTTCCTCGGGCTGCCCGAGACGCTGGCCGCGTTCCGGATCCAGCGCGGCTCGGTGTCGGCGGAGAACGAGCAGGCGATCTACGACGAGCAGCGGGCCCTGATCGAGGAGCTCGGGACCTCGGGGGCGTTCGACGTGCGCGGCGTGGACATGACGGTGGGCCGGATCTCGGCGCCGCTGGGCCGCGCCCGCCGCAAGGCACTGTTCAGCGTCTCCCAGTTCGCGGCCCGCCGCGACGAGAAGGAGACCGTCGACCGGGCCGGCTGAACGGGTGGGTACCTGACCGTTCGTCGGGTTTCGCACACGGTCTTCTCCTGCAACCTCTTTGCGCCAGCCATCTCAGCGCGTTGAATGTCCCCTGTCACCCGGACGAGCCGGGGACCCAGGGCACCGAGGAGGTCGCGATGCACACGCACGCCGTCGCGATGCACATGAGTGACGGGCTGGTGAACGGCCGGACGTCGCTGTTGTTCGCCGCGGTGGCCGTGGTGGCCCTCGCATTCGCGGTGACGCGGGCCCGCGCCGACCTCGACGACCGCACCGCACCGATGGCCGGCCTGGTCACGGCGTTCGTGTTCGCCGTCCAGATGATCAACTTTCCGATCCTGCCGGGCGCCAGCGGCCACCTGCTCGGCGGGGCGCTGGTCGCGATCCTGGTGGGCCCCTGGGTCGGCATGATCTGCATCGCGATCGTGCTGGGCGTGCAGTGCCTGCTCTTCGCCGACGGCGGGCTGACCGCGCTCGGCATGAACATCACCAACATGGCCGTGCTCGGCGTGTTCACCGGCTACCTGGTCGCCCTGGCGCTGCGCCGGCTCGCCGTGCGGTCGCGCGCCGGCCTGGTCGCGACGGCGTTCGTCGCGGCACTGCTCAACACCCTCGTCGCCTCGCTGGGATTCGTGGCCGAGTACGCCGTCGGCGGCGCCGGCGGCGCGTCCCTGGGCACCGTGCTGGTCCTGATGCTCGGCCTGCACACGCTGATCGGGATCGGCGAGGGCGTCATCACCGCGGCCACGGTGGGCGCGGTCGCCTCGATCCGGCCGGACCTGGTCCACCTGCTGCGCGGGCGCACGGGCCCGGAGCTGGCCCGCCGCGCCGGTGTCGGAGCCCCCGGCGGTGCAGCGTGAACCGGCCCACCCGGTCCCGGCGGCCACTCGCGTTCTTCGCCGGGTTCCTGTTCGTGGCCCTGGTCGTGGCCGGGGGCGTCTCGTACTTCGCCAGCAGCGCCCCGGACGGCCTGGACTCGGTCGCGCTCGACGGATGCCGGACCGTCGAGGTCGGCGGCCGGGAGGAGCTGCAGGGCACCTGCATCGCCCAGAACGAGACCGAGCACCCCACCGCGTCGAGCCCGCTGGCCGACTACACCGTCGGCGGCGCGGAGGGGACGAACGGCCTGGCCGGCGTCGTCGGGGTGCTGGTCACCGTGGTGCTGGCGGGCGGCCTGTTCCGGGTCCTGCGCGGGCGCCGGCAGGACGGCTGAGCACGACGTGGGCGCAGGACACTCGCATCCGCTCTACCTCGACCGGGACTCCGCGGTGCACCGGCTCCCGCCGGAGGTCAAGATCGTCACGGCGTTCCTGGTCGTGGTGTGTGTCGTGGCCACCCCACGGGAGGCGTTCGCCGTCTTCGCCGGGTTCGCGGTCCTGCTCGGGGCCGTCTGGGCGGCGGCCGGGATCCGGCTCGGCTGGATCCTGCGCCGCTCGGTGATCGAGGCGCCGTTCGTCGTGCTCGCGGTACTGCTGCCGTTCACCGGACCGGCGCCGTCGATCGAGTGGTGGGGCATGACGCTGTCGGAGCCCGGGCTGCTCGGGGCCTGGAACATCCTGATCAAGGGAACGCTCGGCGTCCTGACCTCGCTCACGCTGGCCGCCACCACCCCGATGCGCGACCTGCTGCTGGGCCTGCAGCGACTGCGCGTGCCCGCGCTGGTCACCACGATCGCCACCCTGATGCTGCGCTACGCCGACGTGATCACCGGGGAGGCCCGGCGGATGCGCCTGTCGCGGATCTCGCGCGGGCACGACCCCCGGTTCCTGTGGCAGGCCGCCGCGACCGCCCGCGGCGTCGGCGCCCTGTTCGTCCGGTCCTACGAGCGCGGCGAGCGGGTGCACCTGGCGATGCTCTCCCGCGGCTGGACCGGGGCGATGCCGCCGATGGCCGACGCACCCACCACGTCACGGCAGTGGGCGGCGGGGATGTCGGCCGTGCTGGTCGCGGCCGTGCTCGCCGGCACCGGGTGGGTGCTCGCGTGAGCCCGCCGTCGCTGCACGTGCACGACCTGGCCTTCGCCTACCCGGACGGCCACCAGGCCCTCTACGGGGTGAACCTGACACTGGCCCCCGGCGAGCGGGTCGCGCTGCTGGGCCCCAACGGCGCCGGGAAGACGACCCTGGTGCTGCACCTCAACGGGATCCTGGGCGGCGGGCGGGACCCGGGCCGGACCGCGGGCACCGTCTCGGTCGGCGGTCTGCAGGTGCGGGCACCGAACCTGCAGGAGATCCGGCGCCGGGTCGGCATCGTGTTCCAGGACCCGGACGACCAGCTGTTCATGCCGACCGTCGCCGAGGACGTCGCGTTCGGACCGGCGAACTTCGGACTGCGCGGCGACGCGCTCACCGCACGGGTGCACCAGGCGCTGGACGCGGTCGGGATGGCCGAACACGCCGACCGCTCGCCGCTGCACCTGTCCGGCGGTCAGCGCCGCCGGGTCGCCCTGGCCACGGTGCTGGCCTGCGACCCGGAGATCCTGGTGCTCGACGAGCCCTCGTCGAACCTCGACCCGGTGGCCCGCCGCGAGCTGGCCGAGGTCCTGCTGGGTCTGGACCGGACGATGCTGATGGTCACCCACGACCTGCCCTACGCCCTGCAGCTGTGCCCGCGCAGCGTGGTCCTCGACGGCGGGGTGGTCGCCGCCGACGGCCCCACCCGGGACCTGCTGGCCGACGCCGACCTCCTGGCCCGCCACCGCCTGGAGCTCCCGTTCGGCTTCGTCCTGGCCTGATTGCCCGCCCGCCCGCCGGCGCACTCATGCGCCCGATGCGTCGCATAGCGGAACGTGCGCCGCACGAGTGCCGGCTCCCGTCCTGGCCCCGGTGGCACTCATGCGGCTCGGGATGCTTGTGGCGGTACCGATGGCGCATGAGTGCCACGCAGGGGCGGGGCGGGGGCGGGGCGTCAGGCCTGGCCGTTGGGGTTCGTGGAGGACTCGATGCCGCGGGGTTCCTCGGAGTCCGCGCGCGGGATCGGCGGCACGTCCGAGCCCACCGGCGGCACCTCCTTCTGCGCGGCCCTGGTGGCCTCGGCGACCTGGCGGGCGATCTCCGGGTCGGTGGAGACGTCGAACCAGTCCTTCACGGCCTCCTCGTCGTCCTCCGGCGCGGTCTCGGTGTCGTCGGCGCGGCTGGGCTCGTAGCGGAACACGCCGTCCTCGCCGGGCGCCCCGAGCATCCGGGTGAAGCCCTCGAGAGCCTTGCCGAAGTCGCTGGGCACCATCCAGACCTTGTTCGCCTCGCCCTGGGCCATCTCGGGCAGGGTCTGCAGGTACTGGTAGGCGAGCAGCTCCGGGGTCGGCTTGCCCTTCTTGATCGCGGCGAAGACCTTCTCGATCGCCTTCGCCTCACCCTGGGCGTTGAGGTACTGCGAGGCCCGGGCGCCCTGCGCGCGCAGGATCTCGGACTGCCGTTCGGCCTCGGCGTTGAGGATCGCGGCCTGCTTGGCGCCCTCCGCGGTGAGGATCTGGGACTGCTTCTGGCCCTCGGCGCTGCGGATCGCGGACTCCCGCTGGCCCTCCGCGTTGAGGATCATCGCCCGCTTCTCGCGGTCGGCCTTCATCTGGCGCTCCATCGACTCCTGGATGGACGCGGGCGGGTCGATCGCCTTGATCTCGACCCGGCCGACCCGGATGCCCCAGCGTCCGGTGGCCTCGTCGAGCTCGCCGCGCAGCACCGTGTTGATCCGGTCCCGCGAGGTCAGGGTCTGTTCCAGCGTCATCCCGCCGACCACGTTGCGCAGGGTGGTGGTGGTGATCTGCTCGACACCGGCGATGTAGTTCGCGATCTCGTAGACCGCGGACTTGGCGTCGTTGACCTTGAAATAGACGACGGTGTCGATGTTGACCGTCAGGTTGTCCTGGGTGATCACCGGCTGCGGCGGGAACGAGACGACCTGCTCACGCAGGTCCACCCGCTCGCGGGTCCGGTCCACGAAGGGGATCAGGATCGCCGGGCCGCCCTCGCGGGTGCCCTTGTACTTGCCCAGCCGTTCGATGATGTAGGCCCACTCCTGCGGCACGATCACGATCGACTTCACGACCACCGTGATCACCAGTACCAGCAGGATCACGACGACGATCAGACTTCCCGGTTCCATCCGGCCCTCCCCCTGTACTCGGTGTGCACCGGCCCGGCCGGCGCCTCCCTCTCACGGCCCCGGCGGGACCGTGTCCGACGTCCCGGCACCGGGGAGCTCGCCCCGTCCGGTGACCAGCGCGACGGCCCCGGAGACCCCGAGCACGGTGGCGGTGACGCCCTCCTCGATCACCTCGTGGCCGTCCATCGAGCGGGCCGACCACAGCTCGCCGGCGATCCGCACCCGGCCCGCCTCGCCGTCCACCCGGTGCACCACTTCGGCGTCGCGGCCGACCATCGTGGCGTGGTGGGTCTCCAGCGGCGCCAGGCCCGCCTCGAGCCTGCGGCGCACGATCGGCCGCACGGCCAGCAGCAACGCCACCGACACCACGGCGAACACGGCCGCGGTGCCCAGCAGACCCAGGCCCAGTGCGGCACCGCCGGCCGCGGCCAGCGCCCCGCCTCCGAGCATCAGCAGGAACAGCTCGCCCGACACCACCTCGGCGCCGATCAGCACGACGCCGGCGATCAGCCAGATCAACGCCGGGGTCATGCGCCCAGAGTGCCAGAACCCGGTCGGAGGGGTTCCCGAACAGGCATTTCCGGTCGACGGATCGTTACTCCTGCGCCTGGGTCACGTGGTCGATCAGCTGCTCGACGGCGCCGATCAGCGGTGTCTCCAGGTCCCGGAAGCTGCGCACCGCACCGAGCACCCGCCGCGCCCCGTCGGCGGGTTCGCCCCAGCCCAGTGCCGCGCACACACCGGTCTTCCAGTCCGTGCCGCGCGGGACCCGCGGCCACGCCCGGATGCCGACCACCCCGGGCTTCACCGCCTCCCACACGTCGACGAAGGGGTGGCCGGTGACCAGTACGTGCTCCCCCGCGACGGTGGTGGCCTCGCGGGCCTGGCGGCTCTCCTTGGACCCGTCGACGAGGTGGTCGACCAGGATGCCGAGCTTGCGGCCGGGGCCGGGCGCGAACTCGCGCACCGCGGCGGCCAGATCGTCGACACCGTGCAACGGCTCGACCACGACACCCTCCACGCGCAGGTCGTGGCCCCACACCCGTTCGATCAGCTCGGCGTCGTGCAGGCCCTCCACCCAGATCCGCGCGGCGCGCGCCGTGC
Source organism: uncultured Pseudonocardia sp. (assembly GCA_966211265.1). Lineage (GTDB taxonomy): Bacteria > Actinomycetota > Actinomycetes > Mycobacteriales > Pseudonocardiaceae > Pseudonocardia. The sequence goes on along the minus strand of CBIHNM010000062.1, from coordinate 3,361 downwards.
GTGCCCGGACGTTCGCGACGTGCACCGACCCCGACGCCGACATCGCCCGTCCGGCCGGTGCGCCGGGGGCGGGCCTGACCAGCGTCGCCGGTTGCCCCTCGAACAGGAACGCGGCCGGGCGCAGTGGGAACACCCGCCGGGCTCCGTGCCGGTCCTCGAGGGTGACCTCGCGGCTGTCGACCGCGACGACGGCACCGCAGAAGCCGCTGGCCGGGTCCTCCACGACCAGGCCCGGCTCGGCGGGGACCTGCGGGACCTCGCGGCGGGTCCGGGTGCGGGTACCGGCCGCGGTGAACGCGCCGCGGTAGTCGTGGGTGCGGGACTCCGGTCGCGGGCTCACGCGCCCAGTATCGCCGCGCGGGGGGACCGGGCCCGGACGCGACACGCGGGCCCGCCGGCGGTGCCGCCGCCCGGGGAGCTGCGACGACACCCCGCACCCGGTGGGGGCAATCACGATCACCCGCACGGCGCTCGCGCACCCCGGGTGTGCGGTGGTTAGCCTGGCGTCCGTGCCCCGCGCCTCTGCCACCCTGGCGGTGTGGGCCTCGGCGTGGCTCGCCGGGGCCGCCGCACCGGACGACGTCCTGGACTCGCTGGCCCCCTGGTCACAGGCACACGACGTGCTCGCCACCGACGCCGACACCGCGGAGTGGACCGGCGTCCCGGGCCCCGGCTCGGCTCCGACGTCGATCACCATGCTGCTCGCGTCGCTGCGCCGGATCACCCCGCGCGGCCAGGCCCGGCTGGTGCTGCCGGCCCCCGGTGACGTCCGCGGGCTGCCCGGGCCGGGCCCGTTCAGCCGGGAGGCGACCACCGCCGGCGAGGGAATCCTGTTCGCCGAGGCCGGGTTCGGCGTGGTCCCGAGCGACATCGCCGACGGCGTCGTGCGCTGGACGGTCTTCCGCGTCCCCGACCCGGGGCCGGTGCCGGAGTACGTGGCGCTCAACCAGGCCGAGGCCGAGCTGCGCGAGCAGGTCCGCACGTCGGCGTCGGTGCTGACCGACCTCGGGGTGGCCCGGCACCGGCCGGGCGTGCGCGAGGAGATCGCCGCCGCCCTGCGCTCGCGGCCGGCGTCGCTGTGGCCGGCCGGGATGCCACCACGAGCGCTGCGGGTGCTGCAGCAGGCCGACGAGGTGGACGCGATCCTGGCCGCCGCGGCCGGCGACGACCTCGGAGGACCCCCGGCCGGGACGGCGGGCCCGGGTGAGTACGGCGCGCTGTCCGCCTCGGCCGCCGACGCCCGCCGCGAGGCCCTGCGCCCGATCGAGACGGCCGTCCGGGTGGCCCGGCGGGCCGCCGTCGCCGAGGCCGTCCGGATCCTCGTCTCGGTCCCCACCTGACCGGTCGGCGGGCCCGGCCGCTGCCCGGGGGACGACGCCCGCGACCGTGCGCGGTCCCGCGGCGCGGTCGCGCGGGTCCGGCTACCCGGGGCCCGGTGGCGAGGGCGGCGACGGTGCCCATCGCGCGGGCCGCGCTGAACGTCGAGGGCGGCGCGTCGGAGGCCGCGGGGCCGGGCGGGCGCGACGTCACGATCGCCGTCGCGCCCCGGGCGCGCAGGGCCGCTCCCGCACCGGGTCGACGGTCGGCCGGAGATCGCCGCCCGGGCGTAGGGTCCGCACACATGGACCAGCCGGTGACCGCACCCGTCCCCGCGGCCGCCCCGGACGACGAGGCCCGTCTGGACGCGTGGGAACGCCGCACCGACATCCCGCTGACGGTGCTCTCCGCCGCGTTCCTGGCGGTCTACGCCGCGCAGGTGCTCACCACCCGGCCCGGCCATCCCGTGTGGACCGCGCTCGAGGCGGTGCTCTGGCTGGTCTGGGCGGTGTTCGTGGTGGACTACCTGGGGCGGCTGGCCTGCGCCCGCAACCGGCAGCGGTTCGTGCTCGCCAACCCGGTGGACCTGCTCGTGGTGCTGGCACCGTTCTTCCGGTTCCTGCGCCTGCTGCGGCTGATCGCCGCGGTGTCCACGCTGACCCGGGTGCTGCGCGACGACTTCCGCGGCCGCGTCGGCGGGTACCTGATCGTGACGGTGTCGCTGGTGTCGTTCGTCGCCGCGCTGGGCGTCTTCGAGGCCGAGCGCGACGCTCCGGACTCGTCGATCACGACGTTCGGCGACGCCCTGTGGTGGGTGCTGACCACCATCACGACCGTCGGTTACGGGGACCGCTACCCGGTCACCACCGAGGGCCGGCTCGTCGCGGCCGCCCTGATGCTGGCCGGGATCGCCGTGCTGGGCACGGTCACCGCCGCGATCGCGACCTGGTTCCTGGAGCGGGTCGGCGACGAGCAGCGCGAGTCCCGGCCGACGCCGGCGGACTGGGCGGCGGTGCTGTCCGAGCTGCGCACGCTGCGCGCCCGGGTCGAGGACCTGGAGGCGGCGGCCCCGTCGGACGGTACCCCGCCGGCCGCCGCGAACGGGGCGGCGTCGACGTCCGCGCGGTCGCCGGGGCAGGGCCCCCCGGCCCCCGACGGACGCCCCGACGCCGCGCGGTAGCCACCCCGCCGGCGGGCGGGCTCAGCCCCCCACGCGGTCCCCCGGGCCCGCCGGGGCGCCCTCCTGCGCGACCGACTGCCCCGGCCCGAACCGGGCCGCCCGCCGCCGCTCGGTATCGACCGAGAGCCGGAACACGTCCGGGCGGGCGTAGTGCCCGACCGGATCGAACTGGCGGCGGGCGGCGCGCAGCACGGCCGGGTCGACGTCGGCCACGAGGATCCCCTCCTCGTCGTAGAGGGGTCCGGCCAGGACCTCGCCGAACGGGTCGACGATGACCGTGCCGCCCCGCGACATCGTGTCCTCCGGGCCGCCCCACAGCGCGTCCCGGCCGGGCACCGCGTCCCCGACGTCGCTGCCGCGCAGCCAGGAGTTCACCCCGACGACGTAGGCGCGCCCCTCCTTGGCGACGTGGCGCATCGTGGACTGCCACACGTCGCTGGTGTCCCAGGTCGGGGCCAGCAGCACGTCGACGCCCTGCGCCCACAGTGCCGCCCGGGCGAGCGGCATGTAGTTCTCCCAGCAGATCAGCCCGCCGACCCGCCCGGCCGGCGTGTCGAACACCGGCAGGCCGGACCCGTCACCCTGCCCCCACACGGTGCGCTCGCCGCCGGTCGGGACGAGCTTGCGGTGCACGCCGGCGACCGACCCGTCGGGGGCCAGGTACAGCAGCGTGTTGTAGAGCGTTCCGCCCGCCCGCTCGTCGATCCCGACCGCGAGCCAGACCCGCGCCGCGCGGGCGATCTCGCCGAGCCGGTCGGTCGTGGTCGACGGGACCTCGACCGCCTCACGGGCCAGCAGGTCGTAGAGCGCGCCGTCGCGCCACGCCGGCGTGCGCCAGACCCAGTCGGGGTAGGTCGGCACGAA
>CBIHNM010000061.1:0-18068 GCA_966211265.1 uncultured Pseudonocardia sp. | reverse complement strand
GGGCGCCAAGGATATTGAATCCCGTGGTGGGAGCCGCGGTCCCCGGCGTCACCCCCCCCCCCCGGCCCGGGGCCCCGCCGGCCCCGGCGGGCCCCGCGGGGCGTCCGGCACCGCTACGGCACCCGGCCGGGCTCACCCGGTGACGGTCACGACGTGCCCGGCGGCCTCGAGGTCGGCCACGATCCGGTCGCAGTGCCCGGAACCACGGGTCTCCAGGCTGAGCTCGACGTCGACCTCCCCGACCGGGATGGGACCGCTCACCCGCGAGTGCGCCACGTCGGTGACGTTCGCGCCCAGGCCGCCGACCCGGGCCAGCAACGAGGCCAGCGACCCCGGCCGGTCGGGCACCTGCACCCGCAGCGTCAGGTAGCGCGACGCCGCGACCAGGCCGTGCTGGATCACGTGCAGCATCACCAGCGGGTCCACGTTGCCGCCGGAGAGCACGGCCACGATCGGCCCGGGCCAGCGGCCCGGGTTCTCCATCAACGCCGCGACCGACGCCACCCCGGCCGGTTCGACGACCATCTTCGCCCGTTCCAGGCAGTGCACCAGCGCCCGGGACAGCGCGTCCTCGCCGACCGTCACCAGCTCGTCGATCAGCGAGCTGACCTGCGGGAACGTCACGTCACCCGGACGGCCGACGGCGATCCCGTCGGCGATCGTGCGCATCCCCGACAGCGCGACCGGCTCTCCGGCGGCGAGCGAGGCGGGCCAGGCCGCGGCACCGGCGGCCTGCACGCCGACGATCCGGACGTCGGGCCGCCGGGCTCGGACCGCCGCCGCGATGCCGCCGAGCAGGCCGCCGCCACCGGTCGCGACCAGCACGGTGGCCACGTCCGGCACCTGCTCGCAGATCTCCAGCCCGACCGTGCCCTGCCCGGCGATGATGTCGGGGTGGTCGAACGGGTGCACGAGCACCGCGCCGGTCTCCCGCGCGAACGCGCCCGCCTCGGCGACCGCGTCGTCCACGGTCTCGCCGCGCAGGTGCACCGCCGCCCCGTAACCGCGGGTCGCGTCGATCTTGGGCAGGGCCGCGCGCTCGGGCATGAACACGGTGGCCTCGACGCCGAGCAGCCGCGCGGCCAGCGCGACACCCTGGGCGTGGTTCCCGGCGCTCGCGGCGACCACCCCGTTCCCGCGTTCGGCCGCGCTCAGGCGCGCGATCCGGGTGTACCCACCACGGATCTTGAACGAGCCGGTGCGCTGCAGGTTCTCGCACTTGAGCCGGACCGGGGTCCCGGACAGCTCGCTCAGGGTCCGGGCGCCGGCCATCGGGGTGACCCGCACGACGCCCTCGAGCAACGACCGGGCGGCCTCGATGTCGGCCGGGGTCACCGGCGGCACCGACACTCCTTGCGGGGACACCCGTTCCGCTGATGTCGGGGTGGGACGAGCAGCCATACCAGCCATCCTGGCATCCGCCCGGTAACCTCGGCAGGGATCCCGCCGGGGGCGGCCCGCCTCGCGACGACGAGGGCCCGGCCCGACCCGGCCACCCAGGAGGACGCTCATGACGCGGCTGCGGACCACCGCACCACTGCTGGTCGCCGCCGGGCTCGCGGCGCTGGCCGTGGTCACGGTGCGCACCGCGGGCTGCGACGAGCCGGCGCACTACGCGCTGCTGCCCGACGGCGGGTCCGTGCTGGCCGGGGGCTGCATCGAACCCGGCGACCTGGTCGTCCCCCCGCTCCCCGCGCCGCCGGCGAGGGCGCCGGAGGCCCCGGTGCCCTCGCGCAGCTGACGACCGGGCTAGGCGTTCGCGGCGTCCAGCGCCGTGCGCAGGTCGTCGAGCAGGTCGTCGACGTCCTCGATCCCGACCGAGAGCCGGACCAGGGAGTCCGGCACCTCGAGCATCGACCCGGCCACCGAGGCGTGCGTCATCTGGCTCGGGTGCTCGATCAGCGACTCCACGCCGCCGAGCGACTCGGCCAGCGTGAACAACTTCGTCGTCGCGCAGATCCGCAGCGCCGCCTCCCGGCCGCCCGCGGCCAGGAACGAGACCATCCCGCCGAACCGGCGCATCTGCTTGGCCGCGACCTCGTGCCCCGGGTGCCCGGGCAGACCCGGGTAGAGGACCTCGGAGACGGCCGGGTGCGCGGCCAGCAGCTCCACCACGCGCTCGGCGTTGTCGCTGTGCCGGTCCATCCGCACGGCCAGGGTCTTGGCCCCGCGCAGCGTCAGGTAGGCGTCGAACGGCCCGGGCACCGAGCCGACCGAGTTCTGGGTGAAGCCGATCCGCTCGGCCAGCTCGTCGTCGGAGGTCACCAGGGCGCCGCCGACGACGTCGGAGTGCCCGCCGATGTACTTGGTCGTCGAGTGCAGGACCACGTCGGCGCCGAGCTCCAGCGGGGTCTGCAGGTAGGGGGAGGCGAACGTGTTGTCCACCACCAGGCGCGCCCCGGCCCCGTGCGCGACCCCGGCCAGCGCGGCGATGTCGGCGACACCCAGCAGCGGGTTCGTCGGCGTCTCGCACCAGATCACCCGGGTGCTCGGGCGCAGCGCGGCGCGCAGGGCGTCCAGATCACCCAGGTCGACCGCGGTGTACTCCACGCCCCAGCCGGACAGGACCTTGTCCACCAGCCGGAACGTGCCGCCGTAGGCGTCGTGCGGGATGACCATGTGGTCGCCCGGGCGCAGCAGCACCCGCAGCAACGTGTCGCTGGCGCCCATCCCGGAACCGAACGCACACGCGTGCCGGCCGCCCTCGAGCGCGGCCAGGCACTCCTGCAGCGCGGTGCGGGTCGGGTTGGCACTGCGCGAGTACTCGTACCCGCCGCGGGTGCCGCCGACGCCGTCCTGGGCGAACGTCGAGCTGGTGTGGATCGGGAGGATGACCGCACCGGTCGTCGGGTCCGGCTCCTGGCCGGCGTGGATGGCGCGCGTGGAGAACCCCTGCATCCCCGAAACGCTACGCCCGCCCGCGCGCCCTGTCGGCGGGAGTCCCGCCACCCGCCCGCCCGCGGGCGCCGCCCTGCCGGCGGGTCAGCCGTTGCCCAGGAACGACAGCACGTCGGAACGGGTGACCACGCCTGCCGGCTTTCCGTCCATCAGCACCAGCGCGGCGTCCGCGCCGGCGAACGCCGACATGGCGCTCTGCAGCGACTCCCCCGCGCCGAGCGTGGGCAGCGGCGCGGACATGTGGTCCTCGAGCCGGTCGGCGAGCTGCGCCCGGCCGGTGAACAGGGCGTCGAGGATGTCGCGCTCGACCACCGCCCCGGCCACCTCGGCCGCCATCACCGGCGGCTCGGCCCGTACCACCGGCATCTGGGAGACGCCGAACTCGCGCAGGTACAGCGCGGCGTCGGCGACGGTCTCGTTCGGGTGCGCGTGCACCAGCGCCGGGATGGACCCGTCCTTGCGGCGCAGCACGTCGCCGATCGTGGCGCCCTCGGTCGGGGGCAGGAAGCCGTAGCTGGCCATCCACCCGTCGTTGAACACCTTGCCCAGGTAGCCCCGGCCACCGTCGGGCAGCAGCACCACGATCACCGAGTCGGCCGGCGCGGAGGCGGCCACCCGCAGCGCGGCGATGGTCGCCATCCCGCACGAGCCACCGACCAGCAGCGCCTCCTCGTGGGCCAGCCGCCGGGTCATGTCGAACGAGTCGGCATCGGAGACGGGCAGGATCTCGTCGCAGACGTCCTTGTCGTAGGTGCTCGGCCAGAAGTCCTCGCCGACGCCCTCGACCAGGTACGGACGCCCCGAGCCACCGCTGTAGACCGAGCCCTCGGGATCCGCGCCGATGATCTTCACACGGCCGTCCGAGACCTCCTTGAGGTAGCGCCCGATGCCGCTGATCGTGCCGCCGGTGCCGATCCCGGCCACGAAGTGCGTGATCTTGCCGTCGGTCTGCTCCCAGATCTCCGGCCCGGTCGTCGCGTAGTGCGACTCCGGGTTGGCCTGGTTCGCGTACTGGTTGGGCTTCCAGCCGCCCGCGGTCTCGCGGGCCAGCCGGTCCGAGGTCTGGTAGTAGGAGTCCGGGTGCTCGGGATCCACCGCCGTCGGGCACACGACGACCTCGGCGCCGTAGGCCTTGAGCACGTTGCGCTTGTCCTCGCCCACCTTGTCCGGGCAGACGAAGATGCAGCGGTACCCCTTGCGCTGCGCCACCATGGCCAGACCGACACCGGTGTTGCCCGAGGTCGGCTCGACGATCGTGCCGCCGGGCTTCAGCTCGCCGGAGGCCTCCGCCGCCTCGATCATCCGCAACGCGATCCGGTCCTTCACGCTGCCGCCCGGGTTCAGGTACTCGACCTTCGCCAGTACCAGCGGCTCGATCCCCTCGGCGACCGCCCCGAGCCGGACCAGCGGGGTGTTGCCGACCAGGTCGACGACGTGTTCCACGTAGCGCATGGGCCAATCGTCGCACCCCGGGGCCGCGAGTGCTCCGAGACGCCCCGACTCCCGGACAGGTGCGCGCCACCGCCTCGGGGCACTAGGGTTCGCGTTACCAAGTCGCCTTCTCCGGCCGGACGGGCACCCCGCCGGCGAGGACGACCGGGACCACCCCGCCGACGCTCCCCGCAGCGATCGTCGGTCGCACCGCCGATCCGCATCGTGCCCCGGCCCGAAGGAGCACGCTCCGGTGCAGCGAGATCCGACCCTGACCCGGCACCGCGGGACACCCGAACGGGTGACCACCGATGCCGAGCTGGATCTCGCGCTGGGCCGGCTGGCCCTGCTCGCCGTCGACGGCGACCAGGACGTGCTCAACGAGCTGCTCGCGCGCACCGCGCCGGTGGTGGTGCGCTACTGCCGGGGGCGGCTGGGCGGGCGTGCGGTCGGCATCGCCACCCCGGAGGACGTCGCCCAGGACGTCCTGATCGCGGTGTGCGGCGCGCTGCACCGGTTCCGCGACCTCGACGGGCCCTTCCTCGCGTTCGTCTACGGGATCGCCCGCAACAAGGTGTCCGACGTGTTCCGGACGGCCGCGCGCGACCGCACCGACCCGGTCGAGCAGATCCCCGAACAGGCCGACCTCGCGACCGGGCCCGAACCCTGCGCGCTGGCCCTCGCCGACCGGGAGCTGCTGCAGGAGCTGCTCGACGGGCTGCCCGCGCACCAGCGCGAGATCGTCGTGCTCCGGCTGATCACGGGGCTCTCGGCCCAGGAGACCGCCCGCGCGGTCGGGTCCACCCCGGGCGCCGTCCGGGTCACCCAGCACCGTGCGATGCAGGCCCTGCGCCGCAGCCTCTCGGCGCGTCCCCGCGACGACGGCTGAGCCGGTCGCCGGGCCCCGGGCGCGACGATCGTCACGCCCTCGCCGACGGTTACCCGCGAGTACAGTCCGTGGCGACACATCGCCACACCTGGAGGAGGACGACGATGCCCGAAGCCGTGATCGTCGCCGCGGCCCGTTCACCGATCGGCCGCGCGAACAAGGGCTCGCTGGCCGGCATGCGCCCGGACGACCTGACCGTGCAGATGGTGCGTGCGGCTCTGGCCCAGGTCCCGGCCCTGGACCCGACCGAGATCGACGACCTGATGCTCGGCTGCGGCCTGCCCGGGGGCGAGCAGGGGAACAACCTGGCCCGGATCGTGGCCGTCGAGCTGGGCTACGACACCGTGCCCGGCACGACCATCACCCGCTACTGCTCGTCGTCGCTGCAGACCACGCGGATGGCGCTGCACGCGATCAAGGCCGGCGAGGGCGACGTGTTCGTCTCGGCCGGCGTGGAGACCGTGTCCCGCTTCGCCAAGGGCACCTCGGACTCGTGGCCGGACACGCACAACCCGCTGTTCGCCGACGCCGAGGCCCGCACCGCGGCCACCGCCGAGGCCGGCTCGCCGACCTGGACCGACCCGCGCACCCGCGGCGAGCTCCCGGACGCCTACATCTCGATGGGGCAGACGGCCGAGAACGTCGCCCGCGCCGCCGACGTCAGCCGCGAGGACATGGACCACTTCGCGGTGCGGTCGCAGAACCTGGCCGAGAAGGCGATCGCGAACGGGTTCTTCGAGCGTGAGATCTCGCCGGTCACCCTGCCCGACGGCACGGTCGTGCGCACCGACGACGGCCCGCGGGCCGGCACCACCTACGAGGCCGTCTCGCAGCTCAAGCCGGTCTTCCGACCGGACGGGCGGATCACCGCGGCCAACGCGTGCCCGCTCAACGACGGCGCGGCCGCGCTGGTGATCATGTCCGACACGAAGGCGAAGCAGCTGGGCCTGACCCCGCTCGCGCGGGTCGTCTCGACCGGCGTCACCGGGCTGTCCCCGGAGATCATGGGCCTCGGGCCGGTGGAGGCCTCGAAGCAGGCCCTGCACCGTGCCGGGCTCACGATCGGCGACATCGACCTCGTCGAGATCAACGAGGCGTTCGCCGCGCAGGTCCTGCCCTCGGCGCGGCAGCTGGGCGTCGACGAGGACAAGCTGAACGTGCACGGCGGCGCGATCGCGCTCGGCCACCCGTTCGGCATGACCGGCGCCCGGATCACCACCACGCTGCTCAACGGCCTGCGTGCCCGCGACGGGCGCTTCGGCCTGGAGACCATGTGCGTCGGCGGCGGCCAGGGCATGGCGATGGTGCTCGAGCGCCTGAGCTGACCCGCGTCCCGCACGCCGTCCCGGCGCCCCGTACCCGCCCGGGTGCGCGGCGACGGTCGTTCCCGGTGCCGGGGGCCCGACCGGGGACGACCTCAGTGCCGTCCGGCCGCGATCAGCTCGCGCGCCTCCCGCTCGGTGGCCACCGCGGGTTTGGAGCCCTCCAGCGGCGCGCCCGCGGACTCGACCAGGAAGTAGCAGCTGACCAGTCCCACGACGCCGGCCGCGATCAGGTAGTAGCCGGGCCAGTTCAGGTCGCCGGTCAGGGTGACCAGCGCCGCGATCACCGTCGCCGCGGTCCCGGCGAACGCCGAGACGAACAGGTTGAAGGTGATCGACAGCCCGCCGTAGCGGATCTCGGTCGGGAACAGCGAGGGCAGCGTGGACGGGCAGATCGAGGAGAACATCACCAGGGTCAGGCCCATGATCAGCAGACCGCCCATCTGGCCGAACAGCCCGGACTGCAGCAGCAGCACCGACGGCAGCCCCAGGACGACCAGCATGACCGAACCGATGATCAGGATCGGTTTGCGACCGACCCGGTCGCTGATCCGCCCGATGAAGGTGATCACCACCATCAGGATCAGCAGGACACCGATCTGCAGCAGGTTCGACGTGGTACTGGACACGCTCTCCAGCCCGGCGTCGGACAGCGTCCCGGTGGTGTAGGTCGGCACGTAGGCGGTCAGCACGTAGTTGGTCACGTTCCAGGCGACGATCAGGCCGCCCGCGACGAGCATCGCGCGCCAGTGCTTGGTGAAGATCAGCTTGAAGGCCTCCCCGGTGGGGGTGCCCTCGTTGCTCTCGGACTTGTCGAGCAGCTCCTTGAACGCCGGGGTCTCCTCCAGCTTGTTCCGGAGGTAGAGCCCGACCAGGCCCAGCGGCAGGGCGAGCAGGAACGGGATCCGGAAGCCCCAGCTCAACAGATCGGGTGTCGGCAGGAAGAAGACCAGCGCCGTCGAGATCGAGGCGCCCAGTGCGTAGCCGGTGAGCGTGCCGAACTCCAGCCAGCTGCCGAAGAATCCGCGTTTGCGGTCGGCGGAGTACTCGGCGATGAACGTCATCGCGCCGCCGTACTCCCCCCCGGTCGAGAAGCCCTGGATCAGCCGGATCACCAGCACCAGCAGCGGTGAGGCGACCCCGATCGCGGCATAGCTGGGCACCAGCCCCAGGAGGAACGTGCCGGCCGCCATCAGGATGACCGTGAGCGACAGGACCCGGGTCCGGCCGATCCGATCCCCGAGCGGTCCGAAGAACAGCCCACCCAGTGGCCTGACCAGGAACGACACGGCGAAGGTGGCCAGTGCGAGCAACGAGGAGTTGTCCCCGGCACCGGAGAAGAAGACGTCCTTGACCGAGGACTCGACCAGGTAGGAGTAGACCCCGAAGTCGTACCACTCGGTGACGTTGCCGATCGCGGCCGCGGCGACGGCCCGCCTCATCGTGGCGTCGTCGGTGACGATGACGTCCCCGATTTCCCGTGGTGCTGCGGCGGCGCTCTCGGCCACGTGATTCCCCCTGAGCTCGCGGTTCCGGGGGACGTTAATGCGGAGAGTGCGCTTCGTCGAATCGGCGGACCATTCTGCGCTATTATGGATATGAAGTTCGCTTAGCGAATTATGTCCGAATGCTCCGGAAACGACGAACGCCGCGGACGAACGGAGCACGAGGGCTCCGCCGTCCGCGGCGAAGGGGCCGGAGGGGGCGATTCCGGCCCGTCCCGGCCGGAGGGCCGGGAGTCGGGATCCCGGCGGTGGCTAGTCGCCGCGCAGGTAGCTGAGCAGGCGCAGGATCTCGATGTAGAGCCAGACCAGCGTGGTCATCAGGCCGAACGCGATGTACCAGGCGAACTTCGCCGGGGCACCGCCACGCACGGCCTGGTCGGCGGCGTCGAAGTCGAGCAGCAGGCTGAACGCCGCGACGCCGATGATGACCAGGCTGATCAGGATCGACAGCGCGCCGCCGCTGCTCATCGGGTTGCCCGGGAAGAAGATCTCCCCGACGAACCGGGCGAGCACCAGGACCATGACGCCGATCAGGGCGCCGATCATCCACTTGGTGAACCGCGGGGTCACCTTGACCGCGCCGGTCTTGTAGACGATGAGCATGCCCACGAACACCCCGGCCGTCCCGATCAACGCCTGGAACGCGATACCCGGGAACCGCTCGTTGAGCATGCCGCCGATGCCACCGAGCGCCACACCCATCAGCGCGGAGTAGCCGAGCACGGTGCCCGCGTTGGCCCACTTCGGCTTGAAGGCCAGGGCGAACGACAGGATGATCCCGACCAGGAACGCCGGGAGCGCCAGCAGATACAGACCGCTGGCGGCGGTGAGCGTGCCGGTGACGACGGCGAGCCCGGCGCTCACGGAGGTCTTGGTGACGATGTCGTCGATCGTGATCGGCCGGCCGCCGCTCCCGGCCAGGCCGTGGCCGGCCTGCGAGGCCCGGGTGTCGGCGTAGGCGGTCGCGCCGCCCATCAGCCCACCCTGGTTGCCGAACGAGGCGTAGCCGCCACCCTGCCCGGTGGGCAGGTTGCGGAACGCCGGGTTGCTGGTGGAGCGCACCTTGATCCTCCTCGACGTGCGGCGAGACTCCGATGGTGACCGGTCTCTGCCCTCTTCAACGTCGAGGACCGGTCGGTGGTTCCCGCCTGGTAAAAGAAAATTTACCGCGTCCGCGGCTCAGGTCCCCATCATGCTCCGGGTACCCGACGCCTCAGCGGTGGTCGGGACGTTCCACGATCGGCAGCCCGCGGGTCACCGGCGGGATGTCGGGGGTGGTGTCGGTGACGGTGACGGTGTCGCGCTCCAGCGGCGCGGCGCCGCGCAGCTCGGAGCGGATCAGTCCCGGCCACCGTCCGACCGCGGCGATCCCCGCCGCCCCGGCCCGTCGCCCGGGCCGGCTGAGCACCGCCAGGGCCACCAGCGCCACGACGGCCGAGAGCACCACCGTCGACGTGCCGTCCAGGCCGAACAGTCCGGGCACGGTGCCTCCGTCTCCCCCGGCCGCCGGTGCGGCCGGGTCGCTCGAGTGGGTCCCCCTCGGATCACTGCCCCGCCGGTGGCTCAACGAGCAGGCCCCGGCGCGGTCACCGTCGGGCCCGGCCCGTCCGGTCTAGGGTGGCGGGTTCCGGGCCGACGACCGATGGTGGCCCGACCCGTTCGGCGAAAGGTGCGAGCACCATGTGGGCCTTCTTCTCCCGGCGACTGCGGATGTGGCTGCTGTTCGCGGTGGGCGCGCCGCTGCTGGCCTGGTTGCTCGGCCGGCTCGGCGAGCTCGTGGAACGCCGGCGCGGCCCGAACGGGTTCAGCCGGGCCCTGCACACGGCCCGCGGATGGCTGCGCAGGCGCACCCGGGGGCCACTCGCGCACCGCGACCGCCAGGTCCCGGCACGCTGAGACCCACCGCGGGCCGGGACCACCGCGCACGGGCGGCCCCGCGGCGAGCTCGTCGGCCCGGTTCCGCGGCCTGCCCGCTCAGGCGAGCAGGCGCCGCCCGAGCCCGCGCGGGCGGGCGCGGCGCGGCGGGCGCTCGGGCGCACGGTCGGTCCCGCCCAGCTCCGCGCACCGGGCGCAACGGGTGCCGTCCGGCTCGACCATCGGAGCGGGCGCGATGAGGTGCCCGCACAGGGCCTGGTAGCGGCCCGTCCGGGACGCGTGCTCGGAGGACAGCTCCACGTCGGTCACGACGTGCGCGTGGCTGTCGAGGACCGATGTCACCGTGACGAGTTCGTGCCCGGATGCGGGACCCGCTGCGCCGCTGCTCACGAAGGACCACCCGTCGTCGGTGACCATCGGGCGTACCGGCACATCAGTCGCACTCCCCCGTCTGCTCGGCTCCGCACCATCGTGGCCAATGCATCGGGCGGATGCAAGATCAGATGCAAGGTCATTTGTTACCGTGCGCGGCGACCCGGGTGCATCTCCGCGCCCGGCGCACCCGGCGGTCGGAGGTTCCGGTGAGCCAGCCCAACGGTGTCCCGGCGGCCGAGCTCGGGCCCCTCACGTGGCGACGCAGCTCCGGCGGCGGCGCGGCCGGGGAGAGCGTCGAGTTCGCCCTGCTCGACAACGGTGACGTCGCGGTCCGCAACGCGCGGGACCCGCAGGGACCGGCGCTGATCTACACGCCGGCCGAGATCTCGGCGTTCGTGCACGGCGCGAAGGCCGGGGAGTTCGACGACATGGTGGCCGGGAAGGACCCGCGGGACGGGTAGCCGCGCCGTGCGGTAGGCGTCACCGGCCGTCCCACCCTCCCCGGGACGGACCGGCCGCAGCGGCGGTCCGACACCCGGACGTGCGCCGCGGCGGGCCCGGGACACACTGGCGGGCGTGCCGCGCTACCCCGACCTGCTCCGCACCGGGCGCCTGACGCTGGCCCGCCCGTCCGGCACCGACCGCGACGGCCTCGTCGGCCTGGACCTCGACCCGTCGCAGCACCCGTTCTCCACGCCGCCCTCGGCCCGGCGGGCTCGCGCGGCCGTGCGCGGGCACCGGCTCCACTGGTGGCGCCACGGGTTCGGCTGCTGGACCGTGCGCACCCACGACGACGGCCCGGTGGTCGGCATCGGCGGCCTGACGCTCGCCTCCGACGGCACGCGCCACCTGCTCAACCTCGGTTACCGGCTGCACCCCGCGGTGCGCGGTCTGGGGCTGGCCACCGAGCTGTCCCGGCGGGCGGTCGAGCACGCCCGCGCCGCCGGGCCCGGCCTGCCGGTGGTGGTCCTCACCCACCCGTCGAACGAGCCCGCGGCCCGGGTCGCGCAGCGCCTCGGCTTCACCCCGGACCACCCGGCGCACGGCCTGGTGCTGCGCTACCGGCTCGCCGCGGTCTGAGCCGGCCGGTCACCGGAGCAGGTCCGAGGCCTCCCGCCACATCCGGGCGACGATCTCGCCCGCCGGTTCGGCGACGGCCAGGGCCGCGCTCTGCCCGGCCCAGCGGTTCACCCGGTCCACCCGGCCCGGCTCCCCCGCCCGGTAGCGGGCGACGAGCCGGCGCTGGTGCGGGTACGGCGCCGGCGCCGGGGCACCGGGCTCGCGCCAGGCCCGCACGTAGTCCGAGGGCGCCGCCCGTCCGAGACGCCCGGAGTAGGCCCGGGTGGTCACGGTCGCCTCCGGCGCGAGCCCGTCCAGCGCCGCCGCCCAGTCCGTCGCGATGGCGGTCTCGGGTGCGCGCAGCAGCGCCGTCCCCACCTGCACCGCACTCGCCCCGAGGGTGAGCGCGGCGGCGACGCCTCGCCCGTCGGCGATCCCACCGGCGGCCACGATCGGCACCCGCAGGTGGTCGGCCAGGTGCGGGAGCAGCGCGAACAGCCCGACCTCGGTCGACTCGGCGGCCACCGGGTCCACGCTGCCGCGGTGCCCGCCGGCCTCCATCCCCTGCGCGACGACGACGTCCGCGCCGGCCTCCTGGGCGGCGAGCGCGTCGTCGAGGGTGGTGGCGCAGGCGAACCAGGCGATGCCGGCCTCGTGCAGCGCGCGCACGTAGCCGGGCTCGTAGATCCCCATGATCGAGGAGACGGCGGTGGGCCGGGCGGCGAGCATCGCCGCGCACTGGGCGTCGAAGTCCGGTGCCGCGGCGGCCGTCTCGCCGGGGGTGCCCAGACCGTCGAGGAACCGGGCGGCGGCCTCGATCCGCGACGGGTCGTCGTCGGGCGGGTCCGGGATCCACAGGTTGAGCTGCACCGCCCCGTCCGAGCCCTCGCGGAACCGGCGCATCCAGTCCGCGATCCGCTCCGGGGGGTCCTGCAGGACACCGGCCGCACCCATCCCGCCGGCCTCGGCGACCGCGACCGCCAGCTCGGGCGGACAGGCACCGGCCATCGGGGAGGACACCACCGGCACCCGGAGGCCGAACCGCGTACAGAACTTCTCGGCCCGCTCGCGGGGCCCACTGGGCTGCGTCACGCGTCCGAGTGTGCAAGACCCGGGCCCACCCGCGCGCCGTGGAACCGCGCCACGTCCCCGGACGCGGGTGGACCGGCGGGAACGCTGCGGGCAGGATCGGCGGCGACCCCGGCGACCCGAAGGACGTTCCGCGATGCCCACCACCCCGGCCGCCGCATGATCGGCGGCAGTTCCTTCGTCGAGTACCTGCGGGCGCACGCGCCGCAGCTGCTGCCCGGCGCGATCGCGCGGGACCCGTCGCTGCGGGTGGCACCCGACCTGCGGGCCCCGCACGGCACCACGATCGTCGCCCTGCGCTACGCCGACGGCGTGCTGCTGGCCGGCGACCGCCGCGCGACCCGGGGCAACGAGATCGCCCAGAAGGACCTGGAGAAGGTCCTGGTCGTCGACGACTTCTCGGCCGCCGGGTTCGCCGGCTCGGTCGGTCACGCGCTGGCGATGCTGAGGATGTTCGCCGCCGAGGTCGAGCAGTACGAGAAGATCGAGGGCGCCCCGATCAGCCTCGGCGGCAAGATCCGGCGACTGTCGACGATCGTCCGGGAGAACCTGCCCGCCGCGATGCAGGGGTTCGTCGCGGTGCCGCTGTTCGTCGGCCACGACCCGGCCGAGCCGGACCCGCAGCAGGCGTTCCGGATCGTCTCGTTCGACCCGAGCGGGAACGCGGTGCGCGTCCGCACCGGCTACGAGTCGATCGGGTCCGGATCGGTGTTCGCCACGGGCGCGTTGAAGAAGCGGCACTCCCCGACGGCCGACCGCGCGTCGGCGGTGTCCGCCGCGCTCGACGCGCTCTTCGACGCCGCCGACGACGACTCCGCGACGGCGGGCCCGGACCTGACCCGGGCCCTGTTCCCGAACCTCCTCCTGGTGACGGCGGCCGGCACCGAGACCGTGCCGGAGGGCGAGGTCCGCGAGGCCACCGAACGGATGCTCGCCGAGCGGCAGCGGCGTCCCGGCGGCTGAGCGGTGCCATGGCCTCGCGACCGCCCCCGGACGGCGGCGATCCGCCGGCCGGGGTGATCCGGCTCCCCGACGGGACCCGCGTCCGCGGCCGCGGGCGCCGGGAGCCGCTGCCCGGTGGCCCGCCGCCCGAGTTCGGCCTCTACCCCGGCCGGCCCCCGCGCCGCCGTCGTCGTCGACTGCTCGGCCGGGCCGGGCCGTGGGCACCGGACTGGCCCTGCGAGTGGGTCGCCTGGCCCGACTTCGGAACCCCCCGCGACGACGCCCGGGCCGCCGCCGCGATCGTCCGCGCCTTCGACCTGGCCCGCGCCGGGCGCCGGGTCGAGGTCGCGTGCGGCGGCGGGGTCGGCCGGACCGGCACCGTCCTGGCCTGCATGGCCGTCCTGGCCGGGCACCCGGCCGACGACGCCGTCGCGTGGACCCGGCGGACCTACCGGTCACGGGCGGTGGAGACCCGCGGGCAACGCCGCTGGGTGGCCTGGTTCGCCGAGCACCACGGGACCCGGTGAGGGGGCCGGACGGCCGCCGGGTGCGCACCGTCGAACTCGATCACTCCGACGAGCGTGGGAGGCCTCGTCGGCCTATCCAGCGGATTCGGAGTCCGGCTAGGATCCTCGTCACCTGTGATCAGGGCGACAGGCGCGCACTCGTGCCGTCGACCTCAGCGACAGCACTCGCAGATTCACGCGTGCACGGCAAGGAGGCCGTTTTACATGAAGCTCGCTCTGTACCTGCCGAACTTCCGCGACAAGGTGACGATCAAGGAGCTCGAGGACCTCACCGACCTCGCCGAGGAGCTCGACTTCGACTCCGTCTGGACGCTCGACCGGATCGTCGTGCCGGAGGCCTCCGACCGCCAGGAGCTGCAGTACTCGTTCGGCATGATGGAGGGGCTGCCCAACGCCCTTCCCGTGACCTCCCGGGGCCAGTGGTTCCAGGGCTTCCCGCTGATCCCCTGGCTCGCGGCGAAGACCTCGAAGGTACGCATCGGCATGAGCATCATCGACACGCCGTTCCGGGCGCCCGGCGTCCTGGCCGCCGAGCTGGCCACCATCGACCACCTGTCGAACGGCCGACTCAACGTCGGTGTCGGTTCCGGGTGGATGCCCGAGGAGTTCGCCGCCGCGAGCGCGGCACACATCTTCCCGAAGCGGCACAAGCACGTGCGCGAGTCGATCGAGATCATGCAGGGGATCTGGGCGGCCGAGAACGAGCACTTCGAGTACCACGGCGAGTTCGCCGACTTCGACAAGTGCGGGTTCGGCGCGAAGCCGCTGCAGCAGCCGCGCCCGCCGATCTTCATGAGCGGGCTCAAGGACCCGCTGCGTTCGGCCAAGCGCATCACCAAGTACGACCTCGACGGCTGGATCGGCATCCAGGACTCGCCGGAGGGACTCGGGAAGTGGCGCGCCGCCATCGACCAGCAGTTCGAGGAGATCGGGAGCCCGAAGCGGTCGAAGGACCTCGAGATCTGCAGCATGATCTGGACGGTCATCACCGACGAGGAGGTCGACCAGACCGTCAACGGCGTCGCGTCCAACCTGCTGGTCGGCACCGAGACCCAGGTCACCGACCGGCTCAAGGCCTACAAGGAAGCCGGCATGACGATGCCGCTGATCTGGCCGCCGTTCACCGACGTGCCGGTGTCGAAGACGCTCGACGACCTCAAGCGCATCAAGAACGACATCATGCCCAAGGTCGAGGCCATCTGAGCGCGCGACCTGCGCATCGGACATGACCCACAGGGTCGATCCCCGTCTCCGGGCGGCGGATCGGCCCTGTCGTGGGCCGGGGTGACCGCCCGCGGCGGACGGGCCGCGCCGCGAGGCGGGGTCACGGACGGTCGGCCAGGCCCGCCGGTATCCCGCCGGCGTCGACGACGGCGCCGGCGACGTCGCGCAGCTTGCGGTTGAGTCGTTGCGAGACCTCGGCCAGGAACGTGAACGCCTGGTCCTGGGTGAGCTGTTCACCGTGCATCAGGATGCCGATGGCGACGCCGATCCGGCGGCTGGTCTGCAGGGCCGCCTCGAGGTTCTCGGCGTTCTCACGTTCACGGGCGGCGACCATGGCGATCGCCGCGTGCGCGGCCAGCACCGTCCCGACCGCACGCGAGTGCGCGTCGAACGCGTGCGGCTGGTCGGCGTAGAGGTCCAGGGCGCCGGTGGTGTGCTCGGAGGTGAACAGGCGGAACGAGAGCATGCTGGCGACCGGGACCTCGGCGGCCACACGCCGGGCGAACCGCGGCCAGCGCCCATCGTTGCGGAGGTCGTCGACGGTGTAGACGACGTGGTCGGCGATCGCGCTCAGGCACGGTCCCTCGCCGAGCTCGTTCTGGATCTCGTGGATCCGTTCGGCGACGTCGTGGGTGGGCGCGACGGTG
Source organism: uncultured Pseudonocardia sp. (assembly GCA_966211265.1). Classification (GTDB taxonomy): domain Bacteria; phylum Actinomycetota; class Actinomycetes; order Mycobacteriales; family Pseudonocardiaceae; genus Pseudonocardia. The sequence goes on along the minus strand of CBIHNM010000061.1, from coordinate 2,285 downwards.
CTGACCGACCTCTTGGCGTGGCGGAGAAGCGTGATCCCGGCGTAGGTGCAGCCCGGCACCATCTCGACCGCGCGGCGCGTGACGACCTCGCGTGTCCGGTCGGGGTCCGGGGCAGCCTCCATCTCGCGGGCCAGGGTCGCGAAGGCGTCCGCGAGATGCTCGGGGTCGGGTGCTGGCACCACCACACGATAGGGAGATCGACAGCAGGTGTCGACGCGGGTTCACCGGTCCCACGGCCTGGACCGGAGGGGCGCGGTCGAGGAGGATCTGCCCGATGGCGACCGTCGACGTAGTCACCGAGGCCACCATCCCGCGACCGGTCGCCGAGGTCGCCGCGTACGCGGCCGATCCCACGAACGCGCCGGAGTGGTACGCGAACATCTCCTCGGTCGAGTGGGAGACCGATCCCCCGGTCACGGTCGGGTCCCGGGTCGCGTTCGTCGCCCGCTTCCTCGGGCGACGGCTGGCCTACACCTACGAGGTCGTCGCGTACGAACCCGGGGAACGGTTGGTCATGCACACCGCGCAGGGCCCGTTCCCGATGGAGACGACCTATCTGTGGCATCCGGTCGCGGAGGGGACCCGGATGGTGCTGCGCAACCGCGGCGAGCCGACCGGGTTCGGGGCCGTCGCCGCGCCGGTGATGTCGGCGGCGATGAGGCGGGCGAACGCGAAGGACCTCGCTGCGCTCTCGGCCGTGCTCCGGCAGGAACGGCCCTAGGCCGGGGCCGCAGCCCGCGGCGTCGCGCCTCTCTGACCGATGACTCCGCGGAGCTAGGAGTCCGGCGGCGTCACGGCGCGCACGGTCGAGGCCGGATCGGGGCAGTAGGCGACCATCCACGTCGGGTCGATCCGGTAGAAGATCACGTCGGTCCACACGAACGCGTCCGCGCCGTAGTGGCCCTTGAGGTGGTCGAGTGTCTCCGGCCAACCGCGGTCCACCGGCCCGTCCCGGGGATTCAAGGGTCGAGCATGGCCGTGCGTGAACACCCCGAGGTCCTCACCCACCATGTAGGACACGCTGACGGCGGGCCGGGCCGCGAGGTGCCGCGCCTTGGCCGACGAGGGGTCTGTGCCCACCACCCATCGACCGTGCAGGAGATGGCCGTCCACGCCACTGATGCGCGGCTCGCCCCCACGGGTCACCGTCGCCAGGGCGAGGGTGCACATCCCGCTCGCGACGCGGACGAGCTGCTCTGCGGTCAGCGTTCGTTCGCCGGGCGTGACGATGGACCGCAGGTGGCTCGTCGAGCGGCGGAGGGAGCTGTCGAGGAGCTCCTGCAGGGAGCGGATCTCACCACTGGTCTCGAACACCGCCACAGTGGAGCACAGCAGCCCGACAGTTCCGGCCCGCTGAGGCCGCGCGCGGACAGCGGCCGGCGTGCTCGTCTTCCTGCGGTGGTCGCCACGCGACGGCCGGAATCCGGTACTCCGTCGGCACGGACCGTGCAGCTTCGTCCCGCTGCGGTGGCGTTGCCGGTCAGGTGCCGCTTCCGCTGGTCGCGAGGGCGTGCCCCGGTGGGATTCGAACCCGCACTGGGACCCTTTCAGGGAGCAACTGTTCCGCTGCTGCTAGCCAGGTGACCTGGGCAGACGGTGACGCCGGTCGGATCCATCGTCGAACGTCGACACGTATTCGGCGCAGGCGTGCTGGACGAACTACGGCCGGTGATTCGTACGGACGAGCGCGTGGCGCCGACCTGTGGAGACAACGGCGACAAGCAACAGGCTCAGGACCAGCATGTACACCGCGAAAGCCCAGTCGGACGGGGCCCAGCTGTCCAGCGTCAGCAGTGTGATCGTGGCTCCGAGGCCAACGAGGACGTAGAACAGCAAGTTTTCCGAGTCGGGGTCGCGCCAGGCTTTTCGGACAGTAGGGAGTGCTGCTGCCGCGTCGGCTCCGACGGCGAAGATCACGGCGGTGGGAGCCGCGTCGAACCCGATCCAGACGATGAGCGCCGCAACGGCGATCACCGCACAGGCGATGTCGAAGGATCCGATCGTCGAGCGGCTGTGTCTGGTCACGAGGGCCGATACGACGACGATGAGCGGGCCGAGTCCCGCTGCCAGCGTGAGCACGGCGGGGAGGCCGACTCCCGCGGAGAGCTGCGCGAAGAACCCGATCAGCGGCGCGACCGCCCAGAGAACCCACGTCACAAGGTTGGGGCGGGCCTTTCCGGCGAGTGTGGCGATCGCGTAGCGCGTGCTGCCGGCCAGACCGAGCGCAGCACTGAGGAAGACCCAGCTCGGATCAAGCACGGTCCCTCCATCTCGCATCGATCTGG
>CBIHNM010000060.1:0-18200 GCA_966211265.1 uncultured Pseudonocardia sp. | reverse complement strand
CGCGTCCGTCAACGCGCCCGGCCCCGCCCCGGCCCCGCTGGACGAGAGCTCCTCCCGTGCACCGGAACGGCGCGCGGCGGAGGCCGATGAGCCCGCGCCGGGGCCGGCCGAGCTGGAGGCCCTCACCGAACGGATCGACGCGTTGGGGCCCGCCGAGGCCGACCGGCTGCGGCACCGCCTGCGCCGCGCACGCGACGGGCGCGCCCGGCACCGCGTCGCGGCGTCGGTCGCCGCGGCCGAGCACCGGCTGGCGCGCCGGCGTGCGGCGTTGCCGACGATCAGCTACCCGGCCACGCTCCCGGTCAGCGCGCGGCGCGAGGAGATCGCCGAGGCGATCCGGGACAACCAGGTGGTGATCGTGGCCGGGGAGACCGGTTCCGGGAAGACCACGCAGCTGCCCAAGATCTGCCTGGAGCTCGGCCGCGGCGTGCACGGCATGATCGGCCACACCCAGCCGCGGCGTCTGGCCGCGCGCACGGTGGCCGCCCGGATCGCCGAGGAGCTCGGCGTCGAGGTCGGTGGCGCGGTCGGCTGGAAGGTGCGGTTCACCGACCAGGTCGGTGACTCCACGCTGGTCAAGCTCATGACCGACGGGATCCTGCTGGCCGAGCTATCCGGCGACAAGGACCTCACCAGGTACGACACGCTGATCATCGACGAGGCGCACGAGCGCAGCCTCAACATCGACTTCATCCTCGGCTACCTGACCCGGCTGCTGCCCCGCCGTCCGGACCTCAAGGTCGTCATCACCTCGGCGACGATCGACCCGGAGCGCTTCGCGAAGCACTTCGGCACCGAGCAGGAGCCGGCACCGATCGTCGAGGTGTCCGGGCGCACCTACCCGGTCGAGGTCCGGTACCGGCCCGTGGTCGACCCCGACGACCCCGACTCCGACCCCGACCGCGAGGAGCTCGACGCGATCGGCGACGCCGTCGCCGAGCTGCAGCGCGAGGGGCCGGGCGACGTCCTGGTGTTCCTGCCCGGCGAGCGCGAGATCCGTGACGCCGCCGAGGCCCTGGAACGTCGGCAGCTGCGCAACACCGAGATCCTCCCGCTCTACGCCCGGCTGACCACGGCCGAGCAGCAGCGGGTCTGGCAGCCGCACACCGGCAACCGGGTCGTGCTGGCCACCAACGTCGCCGAGACGTCGCTGACCGTGCCCGGGATCCGCTACGTCGTCGACACCGGCACCGCCCGGATCTCGCGCTACTCGCGCCGGCTCAAGGTGCAGCGGCTGCCGATCGAGAAGATCTCGCAGGCCTCGGCGAACCAGCGCGCCGGGCGCTGCGGGCGGACCAGCGACGGCATCGCGATCCGGCTCTACTCCTCCGACGACTTCGACGCCCGCCCCGAGTTCACCGACCCGGAGATCCTGCGCACCAACCTCGCCTCGGTGGTGCTGCAGATGATCGCGCTCGACCTCGGCGAGATCTCGGCATTCCCGTTCGTGGAGCCGCCGGACCGCCGCTCGATCGACGACGGCCTGGCGCTGCTGCACGAGCTGGGGGCCCTGGAAGCGGGACGGACGTCGCTGACGGCGGTCGGGCAGGCGTTGTCCCGGCTGCCGGTGGACCCCCGCCTGGGCCGGATGCTGGTCGAGGCGAACCGGGTCGGCTGCCTGCGCGAGGTCCTGGTGATAACCGCGGCGCTGAGCGTGCAGGACCCGCGCGAGCGGCCCGTCGAGCAGCGCCAGGCCGCCGACGCCAAGCACGCCCGGTTCGCCGCCGACGGCTCGGACTTCCTGGCCTACCTGCGCCTCTGGGACCACCTCGACGAGCGCCGCGACGCCCTGAGCGGCAGCAAGTTCCGCCGCGAGATCCGCGACGACTTCCTGCACTACCTGCGCGTGCGCGAGTGGTGGGACCTGCACGGTCAGCTCCGCCAGGCCGCGCGCGGGGCCGGGATGAGCGCGAACGACCCGTCCGGCGACTGGGCCGAGAACGCCGACAGGATCCATCAGGCGCTGCTGTCCGGGCTGCTGTCCCAGGTCGGTCTGCTCGACCCTGCGGCCGACAAGAAGGACCGCAAGGACCCCAAGGAGCGCCGCGGCCCGAAGGAGTACCTCGGTGCCCGCGGGGCGAAGTTCGCGATCTGGCCGGGCTCGGCGCTGGCGAAGAAGCCCCCGCGCTGGACGATGGCCGCCGAGCTGGTCGAGACGACCCGGCTCTGGGCCCGCACGGTCGCGCCGGTGAACCCGGACTGGATCGAGCCGCTCGCGCAACATCTCGTCAAGAAGACATATTCGGAACCGCGCTGGTCACGCAAGCGCGCCTCCGCCGTCGCGACCGAGCGGGTGACACTGCACGGCATCCCGCTGGTCGCCGACCGGACCGTCGACTTCGGCCGGATCGACCCCGAGGTCTCGCGCGAGCTGTTCCTGCGGCACGCCCTGGTCGAAGGCGACTGGGAGACCCGGCACCCGTTCTTCCACGCCAACCGCGAGCTGCTCGACGACGCCGAGGAGCTCGAGCACCGCGCCCGTCGCCGCGACCTGGTCGTCGACGAGGACACGCTCTACACCTTCTACGACGAGCGGGTACCGGCCGACGTCGTCTCGGGCCGGCACTTCGACACCTGGTGGCGCAAGGAGTCCCGGCGCGACCCGCAGCTGCTCGCCTACACCGAGGACATGCTCGTCACCGAGGCCGCGCGCGGGGTGGACCGGGACGCCTACCCCGACCACCTGGCCGCGGGCGGGCTGACCCTGCCGCTGTCCTACGCGTTCGAGCCGGGGCAGCAGGGCGACGGCGTGACCGTCGACGTGCCGGTCGCCGCGCTGCACCAGGTGGACCCGACGCCGTTCACCTGGCAGGTGCCCGGTCTGCGCGAGGAGCTGGTCACCGCGCTGATCAAGACCCTGCCCCGGACGCTGCGGCGCAACTTCTCCCCCGCCCCCGACCACGCCCGCGCCGTCCTGGCCCGGCTGCGGGCCGGGCACGAGCCGCTGCTCGACGGGCTCGAGCGCGAGCTGGGCCGGATGCGGGACGTCGAGATCCGGCGCGAGGACTGGGAGCTCGAACGGCTCCCCGAACACCTCACCGTGACTTTCCGCGCCCTTGACGAGAACGGGAGGGAGCTGGCCAGGGGCACCGACCTGGAGGAGCTGCGGCGCCGGCTCGCCCCGCAGGTCCGCCGGGAGATCGCGGCGGCGGGTACCGACGTCGAGCGTTCCGGCCTGACCACCTGGTCGATCGGCGACCTGCCGCGCGAGCACCCGATCCGGCGCGGCGACCACGTCGTCACCGGCTACCCGGGGCTCGTGGACCGCGGCAGCACCGTCGACGTGCGGGTGTTCGCGACCGCCGCCGAGCGCGACCCGGCACACCGGCGCGGGCTGCGCCGGCTGTTGCTGCTCGGCGCGCCGTCGCCGTCCAAGCAGGTGCAGCGCGGCCTGGGCAACGCCGAGAAGCTCACGCTCTCGCGCAACCCGCACGGCTCGGTGGAGGCGCTGCTCACCGACTGCGTGCGCGCCGCCGCCGACCACCTGGTCGCCCGCGGCGGGGGCCCGGCGTGGGACGCCGCGCAGTTCGCCCGGCTCGCCGAGCTGCTGCGGATGCGCCTCGGCGCGACCACCCTGGAGGTGCTGGGCGCGGTCCGCGGGGTGCTCGAGGTGTGGCACCGGGTGCAGGGCCGGCTCGCCGACCTGACGGGTCCGCAGGTCCGGGCCGGGGTCGCCGACGTCACGGCCCAGCTGCAGCGGCTGGTCGGGCCCGGGTTCGTCACCGCGGCCGGGGCGACCCGGCTCGGCGACGTCACGCGCTACCTGCAGGCGGTCGAGGTGCGGCTGGACAAGCTGCGGGGCGGTGCCGAGCGGGACGCGGCGTGGACGGCCGAGGTCCGCGGCGTCGCCGACGAGTACGACGACCTGCTCGCCGAGCTGCCCTCGGGGGTGGAGGCCCCGCCCGAGCTGCGCGAGATCGGCTGGATGGTCGAGGAGCTGCGGGTCTCGCTCTACGCCCACCCGATGCGGACCCGCTACCCGGTGTCGGTGAAGCGGGTCCGTCGGGCGATCGACGATCTTCCCCGGGGCTGACGGGACCATCCTGGCCCGGCCACGGCCCGGCGTGGGGTCACTTCGGTGGACCTCGAAATGTCGGTGTCGCCTCCTACCGTCGCGCCCATGAGCACCCGCATCGCCACGTTCGCGCTGTTCGCCCTGGACTGCCCCGAGCCGCTCGCGCTGGCCCGCTTCTACTCCGCGATCACCGGATGGCCGGTCGAGCCGCCCTCCGGCGAGCACTGGGTCCAGCTCGACACCGGGGGCGCCGGCGCGACGCTGGCGTTCCAGCGCGTCGAGGGCTTCCGCGCACCGCACTGGCCCGGCCAGGAACACCCCCAGCAGGCCCACCCCGACTTCGACGTGCCCGACCTCGACGAGGGCGAGCGCGCCGTACTCACCCTGGGCGCCCGCAAGCACGAGGTGCAGCCGATGCCGGAGAGTTTCCGCGTCTTCCTCGACCCGGTGGGGCACCCGTTCTGTCTGGTCAGGGCCTGACCGTTGTGGCCCGGGACAAAGCTGCGCACCGGATGAGCGGCGGGTCGCGCGCCCGCCCGCCGGGGATGCCACGATCAGGCTCCGCGACGGCGAAGGAGCCCGCATGACGACCCCGTACACCGAGCTCGGCGAGGCTCTGGGCACCGACTTCTTCTCGGTGCAGGACCAGTTCACCGACGAGGCGTGGCAGCGGTTCATCGACGTGCGCAAGTTCGTCGACCACGAGGTCCTGCCCGACATCAACGAGTACTGGGACGCCGCCGAGCTGCCCTGGCACCTGTTCCGTCGCCTCGCCGAGCTCAGGATCGTCGGTGACGACATCGTCGGCTACGGCGCGGCCGGGTTGAGCCCGCTCACGGTCGGCCTGGTGCACATGGAGCTGCACCGCGGCGACGGGTCGCTGGGCACGTTCCTCGGGGTGCACTCGGGACTGGCCATGCAGTCGATCGCGATGTGCGGCTCGGAGGAGCAGAAGCAGCGCTGGCTGCCGGCGATGTCGTCGCTGGACAAGCTGGGCGCGTTCGCCCTCACCGAGCCCGACCACGGCTCCGACTCGATCGCGCTGGAGACGACCGCGCGTCGCGACGGCGACCACTGGGTGCTCAACGGGTCCAAGCGCTGGATCGGCAACGGGAGCGTCGCCGACCTGGTGATCGTGTGGGCGCGCGACACCGACTCCGGCGAGGTGCTCGGGTTCGTCGTGGAGACCCCGGCCGAGGGCTACACCGCCACCGTCATCCCGGGCAAGGTGTCGCTGCGCGCGCTGTGGCAGGCCGACATCGAGCTGCGCGAGGTCCGGGTGCCCGACGAGAACCGCCTCGAGTTCGCCCGCTCGTTCAAGGACTGCGGCCGCGTGCTGGCCAACACCCGCGGGATCTGCGCCTGGATGGCGCTCGGGCACGCGACGGCCGGCTACGACGCCGCGTTGCGCTACGCCAAGGAGCGCACCCAGTTCGGCAGGCCGCTCGCCTCGTTCCAGATCGTGCAGCAACGGCTGGTCAGGATGCTCGCCGATCTGACCGGCATGCAGCTCTACTGCATGCAGATCGGGCGCCTGGCCGACGTCGGGAAGCTCTCCCCGACCATCGCCGGGCTGGCCAAGATGAACAACACCAGCACCGCGCGGTCGATCCTGTCCGAGGCCCGGGACCTGCTCGGGGGCAACGGCATCCTGCTCGAACACCACGTCGTGCGGCACTGGGCCGACATCGAGGCGATCCACACGTTCGAGGGCACCGAGACGGTCCAGACCCTGATCGTCGGTCGCGACGTCACCGGCATCAGCGCCTTCACCTGAGCCGGCGGCCCCGCCCGCTCAGCTCAGCCGGGCAGCGGGGCGAGACCGGCCGGCGTGTCGCCGCGGCGCCGCGCCAGCTCCCGCGCGACGGCGGCGTCACCGATGCGTTCCAGCCGGCGCCGCCCCGCCCTGGTGCGTCCCAGCACGCCGGTGCGCAGCAGGTTGCGCGCCACGGTCGGCGGGACCGCCCACGGCGGCGTGACCGGGAGCCCCAGGTCACGCATGCCCTGCGCGCCCAGGAAGAAGCGCAGCATGGAGAGCAGCCGCAGGCGTGCGTAGCGGCCGCGCAGGGCGGAGAACCGGCCGCGTTCGAGCGTGAGCTCACCGTCGACCAGGGCCGTGGCGAGCTCGGCGCCGGCCGGCGTGACCGGTCCCTGCACGCGCAGCAGGTGGTAGTTGAACGCGTTCTGCTCCCGCTCGGTGTCGAAGAGCCAGTCCTCGTCGACCCCCATCAGCCAGCCGACGTACCTCCACAGGTGCATCACCGCGCGGGACTCCTCGGGGGTCACCACGACACCCAGCAGCCGCACCCCGAGCAGCAGCGTGCTGTTGAACAGCCCGAGCGTGCCGGCGGTGTCGGAACGGTTGACCGGCAGTCCCCAGCGTCCGGTGTCCCACCGGCCGTTGGTCTCGAAGCGGTCGTCGACCAGGGCGTGCATCGCCCGCACGTGCACGGTGAGCCGGAAGCCCTCGCCGTCACGGCGCATCCCGCCCGGCGCGCTCACCGCGCGCGCCCACTGCTGGGTCTGCGCCAGGCGCTGCATCGCCGAGGCCTTGGTGAGGCCGCCGGTGGCGACCAGCAGCTCGGTCGGGCCGCCGTAGCGGTAGCCGCCGATCAGCGACAGCTGCAGCAGCACGTCGTCGGCGGTACGGCCGAACCGGCGGATCGCCCGCCCGCCACGCTCGACCAGGTCGCGGTCGAGCCAGTCCGGCTCGGTGTCGACGACGGCGAAGAACGCCCGCAGCGCCGGGGGCGCGTCCGGCACCGCGTCCACCCCCCGCGCCAGGGCGGTGCGCAGTGCCCCCATGGTCACCCGCTCGGCCGCCGGCCGGTCCCGCCCCATCGCCGCGACCAGGTCGGCGCCGGTCTCGTCCCGGGCGAACATCCGCCGGCCGATCAGGTCCTCCAGGACCGGGTCGGGGGTCCGGACGCGGCCGAGCAGCCGCAGCGGGCGGGCGATCCGCTCGTTGCGGGCCGGTGCCGCGCGGAACCGGCGCGGGTACCTCGACGCTGCGACCTGCGGCTCCACCGGTTGTGCGACCATGGCACCGATGCTGACACGAGCGATCACTCGCGTTCAATTCGCGTTCACCGACGCACCGGCCCCGTGACCCGCAGGCCCCGCACGCGGCGCGAGCCCCGCCAGGAGCGGTCCCGGGCGATGGTCGAGCGCATCCTCGACGCCGGGCGCGTCGTGCTGCTCGAGCGCGGCTACGAGGGGGCCTCGACCAACCGTGTCGCCGAGGCCGCCGGGATCAGCCCCGGCTCGCTCTACCAGTACTTCCCGGACAAGGACGCGGTGCTGGCCGAGGTCCTCGACCGCTACGTCGACGGCCTGGAGACTCGCATCGCGCGCGCGTTCCTGGACACCCTCGACGCGCCGGGCGCGCCGCCGTCGGTCCGGCACGTCGTGGTCGCGTTGCTGGACGCGTTCGGCGAGCACCCGGGCCTGTTGCGGGTCCTGGTCGAGCAGCGACCGCGCGGCGGGGCCGACCGGCGGAACCGGTTCGCCCGCCGGATCGACGAGCTCGCCGCCACCGCCCTGCGCGCGCGACCGGGCGCGGCCGGCGGGCGGCCGGTGGACGCGGTGGCCTGGATCGTGGTGCGGACCGTGGAGCACGTGACGATCAGCTACGTGCTGGAGACGCCGCCGGTCGACCGGGACGAGGTCGTCGACGAGCTCACCGCGCTCGTCGTCGGCTACCTCGGAGACCCGCCCCCGCCCGGGCCGGTCAGCCCTCCGAGATAGGGAGGCCGGCGGCCTTCCAGGCCCGGAAGCCGCCGTCGATGTCGGTGGCGTTGTGCAGGCCCAGGTCCTGCAGCGACGCCGCGGCGAGGCTGGAGCTGTAGCCCTCGGAGCAGAACAGCACCCAGGTGACGTCGTGGTCGACCGCCTCCGGGATCCGCGCGGCCGAGGCCGGGTCCAGGCGCCACTCCAGGTGGTTGCGCTCGATCACCAGCGCGCCGGGCAGCGACCCCTCCTCGGCGCGCTGCCAGCCGGGGCGGGTGTCGACCAGGATCGCGCCGCGCCCGGCCAGCTCGGCGGCACGTGCCGGGTCCGGGCGGTCCAGGCGGGCGCGGGCCGCGGCGAGCAGGTCGGCGACGCTCGGCGGGACGCTCATCCCACGGCCTGCCCGGGCTCGACCAGCTCGGTACGCAGCCGACGCAGCCGCAGCTCGGCGCCGCCCGGGACGTTCTCGACGTCGTAGTAGGACATCGCCGAGAGCGGCGGCGAGTAGGCGTGCACGCTGACCGCGGGATCAGTGCCCGCGTTGGCCACGTCGTGCACGTGCCCGAGGGGGAAGCCCGCGCCGCGCCCGGCCCGCAGCGTGCGGGTGCGCAGTCCACCCGCGCCGGTCCAGCGGCGCTCGGTCAGCGCGCCCGAGACCACGGTCAGCGCGCCCAGCGATCCGGCATGGTCGTGCAGCTCGGCGACCTGCTCGGTCGCCCAGCTGATCAGCCAGACGTCGAGCAGGCCGTCGCTGCGCAGCAGCCGGTACCAGCGGCGCTGCGGGTCGATCACCACCTCGTGGCGCCCGTCGCGAACCTCGGCGGCGATCTCGCGGGTCAGCACACGCAGGTCGTCGAGGTGGTAGGACGTCGGCGCGACGGGCCGCAGCGGCCGGACGTCGGCGCGACGGGCGGTGGAGCGCAGGACGGCGGGACGGGACGCGTGGGGGGACACGGCGAGGACTCCAGTACGGATCGAGCGAGCAGAGCAGGGACGAGGGTCTCGGCTCGGTCGCTAGTACTGGTCGAAGTGGTCAGCACGACGCTCGCCCCAGATGGGGCCGAGGAAACGCGCGGGAGCCACGTCGTCATGGGACCACACCCGTGCCCGCAGCTCAATCGCCCGTCCGGACAGCTCTGCGCAGCCGTCGGGCCGCACCGCGGACCGGCGGCCCGGTTCAGGCGTCGTCGGACAGGCCGATCACCGAGTCCAGTCCGGACAGGACGAGCGCGCGGCGGGCCTGGCTGCCGGCCGGGGCCACCAGTGACAACGTCGTGCCCTCGTCACGCACCCGGCGTGCCACCTCGGAGAGCAGGGCGATCCCGGCACTGCTGACGAACGCGTCCCGGCTCAGGTTCAGCGTCACCGGGAGGCCCCCGCCGAGATGGCTCATCAGCGACGTGCGGATCGCGGCCACCCCCTGCAGGTCCAGGTCACCGACGACGGTGATCCGCACCCCGTGCCGGTCCGGTGCGGTGCGCAGCCGCGTCTGCTCGACCCGCGCCGTGGCGTCCCCGTTCGACTCCGCCCGCCCCCGCTCCCGCTCCGGGTCGCCGGCCACGAACTCCAGCGGCGGTCCGCCGGAGGAGGTCCCGACCTCGACCGGGATCGACGGGAGCCGGAAGCGCACCACCGTGCCCTCGGCGGTCGGTTCGACGACCAGCTGCTCGGCCAGCTCCCGGATCAGCGCGATCCCCCGTCCCCGGTACCCGGGGTCCGCGGGCGGCGGGCGCCAGCGGCCGCGGTCGGCGACGCGCACCTCCACCGACCCGTCCGCGCACAGGGCCAGCCGCAGCGCCACCCCGGGCGCCCCCTCCGGGCCGGGCCCGCCCAGGTAGGCGTGCTCGATCGCGTTCGTGACGGCCTCGCCGACGGTGAGCTGCAGGTCGCTGCGGGCGTCCTGGCCCATCCCGCACGTCTCGCACCAGGCCCCGATCCTGCGCCGCAGGGGTGACAGCCGGGTCGGGTCGGCGTCGATCTCCAGGACCATCGGCGGCGGCATCATCCGGGCGACCAGGACGACGGTGTCGTCCGGGATCGTGTCCGCGCCCTCCGACATCCGGGTCAGCAAGGCGTCGGCCATGTCCCGGGGCTGCGAACCGGACAGGTCCCCGAACGCGTCGGCGAGGCGGGCCAACCCGTCGTCGATCACCTCGTCGCGACGCTCGAACAGGCCGTCCGAGCAGAGCAGGATCGTCTCGCCGGGCTCGATCCGGTCCGAGGCCTCGGAGAACGGGGGCCGCCCGGAGATGCCCAGCGGCACGCCGCGGCCCTGGTCCAGGGTGCGGACACCGTCCGGCCCGGCCAGCAACGGCGGCGGGTGCCCGGCGCTGGCGTAGCACAATTCACCGGCATCGGTGTCGATCACCGCGCAGGCCACGGTGCTGGCCATCGCGCCGCTGACGCGCAGCGCGAAGTGGTCGAGCTGTTCCAGGGCGCCGGCCGGGGACTGGCCGTTGACCAGGTTCGCCGCGACGGCGCTGCGGAGCTGGCCCATCACCGCCGCGGCCGAGGGGCCGCTGCCGACGACGTCGCCGACGACCAGGGCGATCCGCCCGTCGTCGAGCGCCAGCACGTCGAACCAGTCGCCGCCGGCCTCGGTGCCCTGGGTGCCCGGCCGGTAACGGGTGGCCAGCGACATCCGGTCCAGCTCGGGCAGGCTCTGCGGCAGCAGGCTGCGTTGCAGGGTGACCGCGACCTCGTGCTCGGCCTGGTGCAGCTGGGCCCGCACGATCGCCTGGGCGCACTGGCTGGCCAGCGTCTGCACGAAGCTGCGCTGCTCGGCGGTGTAGGCGGGCTCCCCGCCGAACCGGAAGCCCAGCACACCGATCGGGCGCGCGGCCACCATCAGCGGTACCGCCGTCTGCACCGGGTAGGTCTGCCCGGACGGGGCCTGGGCGTTCCACACCGGCTCGCCGGTGGCCGCGGCCCGGGTCAACGGGTGCCCCCGGCCGGGCGGGGAGTCGGCGCCCACGGGCCCCGGCCAGCCGTCGGACGCGAGCCGGGTCAGCACGCCGGCGTCGTCGGCGGCCATCAGCACGACGGCCTGCGCCTGCACCGACGACCGCCCGTGCTCGACGATCACCTCGGCGACCGACTCCAGGTCGGTGGCCCGCGACAGGGCCGCCGCGATCGCGCCGAGCCGCTCGGCCAGGCGTCGGGCGTCGGTCTCCACGTCCAGCATCGACGCACGGTCGAGGGCCTGCGCGGCCAGCTCGGCGACGGCCACGGCCGCCTCCCGGTCGGCCGCGGAGAGCCGGCGCGGACGGACGAAACCGACGGCCAGCACACCGAGCGCGCGGCCGCCGGCGACCAGCGGCATGTACCCGAGCGTCTGCGAGTGATCGGGCACCAGGCCGATCTGGGCGGGGTAGCGGCCGACCCACTCGGACTCGTCGGCCAGCCACATCGGTTCGCGGCGCTGCAGGGCGTCGCCGAAGGCCATCGAGGAGTCGGTCGGCAGCCGTCCGGCCCGGCGCCACAGCGTGTCGTCCCAGCCGTACCCGGTCAGTGCCCGCAGCCACTGCCCGCGCAGCTGCCACACCCCGGCGTAGTCGGCGTCGAGCAGCTCCACGATGTGGTTGGCCGCGATCGCGGCGACGTCGCCCGGGGTGGCCGCGGCCGACATCTGCGCGGTGGCCCGGTGCATCAGGCCCAGCCGCTGCGCCGAGGCCCGTTCCTGCTCCAGCAACCGGGCGTTGTCCACCGCGAGCCCGGCACGCCGGCCGATCTCGGAGACGAGGTCGAGGTCGTCGGTGGTGTAGTCCTCGCCCGGGTCGCAGCGCACGACGGTCAGCCAGGCGCTGGTGCGGCCGCGCGCGGGCAGCGGGACGACCAGCGCGGACCGGACCGACATCCGGCCCCACACCTCACGCTGGTCGGGCGGAAGGCCGCGGAGCACCTCGGCCAGCCGGTCCGACCCGATCGGCTGGTGCTCGACCGGGCCGTCGAGCGGCACCAGCGGGCCGAGCCGCCACAGCGAGGGCTCCCGCTCCGGCGCCGCGGCGGCGACGGCGAGGGTGGTCACCGGCTCGTCCGGCGCGGCCTCGTGGACGAGCGCGACGTCGGCCAGCCCCTCGTCGGCGACCGCGCGCGCGAGCTGGTCGGTACGCCCGGTGCGGGTGATCTCGCGTTCGAGCGACTCGCCGACCTCGGAGTAGATCCGGTGCCGGCGCTGCTCGCGGTGCTGGGCGTCGATGTCCAGGCAGCCCCCGACGTACCCGGCCGAGCGTTCGGAGTCCCCCACCGGGGCGCCGCGGTCGAGCACCCAGCAGAACCGGCCGTGCCGGTCCATCAACCGGTACTCCACCTCGAACGGGGCCGACGAGCGCGCGGCCGCGGACGTCACCGCCCGGTACCGCTCGCGGTCGTCGGGATGGATCCGGCGGCGCCAGTCGAGGCCCAGCTCGGCGGAGGGATCGCTGACGCCGGTGAAGTCCAGCCACCCGCGGTTGACGAACACCCGGTGCCCGCCCGGGTCGTCCACCCAGATCAGCGCCGGGGTGGAGTCGGCCATCGCACGGAACTGCAGCTCCGCCGCCCGTCGGACACGGCCCAGCTGCAGGTGGTTGGCGACCCGGGCCAGCAGCTCCCGCGACGAGAACGGCTTGACCAGATAGTCGTCGGCACCGGCGGCGAAGCCCTCGACCGCGGCCTCCTCACCGGCCCGCGAGGACAGCAGCACCACCGGTACGCCCGCCGTGCGGGTGTCGGTGCGCAGTGCCCGCAGGAGTTCGATGCCGTCGATCCCGGGCAGCGCGACGTCGGCCACGACGAGGTCCGGCGGGGCGGTGCGGGCCGCGTCGAGGGCCTCGGAGCCGTTCGTCTCGACCTGGACGGTCCACCGCTCGGAGAGCAGGTCGCGCAGGTAGCCGCGCATGTCGGCGTCGTCGTCGACGACCAGCACCCGGTCCCGGTGCTCCAGCAGCAGACCCTCGGCCCCGATCCCGGTGGACCGGTCCGCGCCGTCCCCGACCCCCGAGGGCAGCCAGCGCAGCGCCTCGGTGACGTAGGGGGCGGCCAGGGTGGGCGCCGACCGGGTCCCCACGCCGGAGCGGACCAGCCGGTCACTGGGCAGGTGGCCGAACCCCAGCGGCAGCCACACCGTGAACGTGGCGCCGACGCCGACCGTGCTGCGGACCTCGACGGTGCCCCCGTGCAGCCGGACCAGCTGCTGCACCAGCGACAGCCCGAGACCGCTGCCCTCCTGGGTGCGGCCCCGGTCGTCCCGCACGCGGTGGAAGCGGTCGAAGACCAGATCGACCTGGTCCGGCGGGATGCCGGCCCCGGTGTCGGCCACCCGCAGGGCGGCCTGCTCGCCGGAGAGCCGCAGCTCGACGCTCAGCCCGCCGTGGTGGGTGAACTTCACGGCGTTGCTGAGCAGGTTGAGGACGATCTTCTCCCACATGTCCCGGTCCACCCAGACCGGACGGTCGGTGGGCGGGCAGTCCACGTCCAGGCGGAGCCCGGCGCGTTCGGTGACCGGCGCGAACGCGGCCGCGAGCTCGGCCGTGAACGTGCCGAGCTCGGTCGGCGCGAACATCCCCTCCAGCAGGCCGCTCTGCAGTGTGGACACGTCGAGCAGCCCGTTGACCAGCTTGAGGATCCGCTGCGCGTTGCGCTGGGCGAGCTCGACCTCGGCCCGCACGGACGGGTCCCCGTGCTCGCGGAGCCGGTCGAGCGGGCCGAGCACGAGCGTGAGCGGGCCCCGGAACTCGTCGCCCAGCCCGGCGTAGTGGTCCGAGCGGATCTGCTCGCTGCGGACCAGCCCGTCGCGGTGGGTCCGCTCGGCCTCCTGGACGCGGGCCACGGTCATCGCGGTCCCGATGTGCCCGATCACCAGCCGCAGGAACAGGCGGTAGTCGTCGTCCATGGTGATCAACGGCGACGCCGCGAGTGCCACGCCACCGGCCGCCCTGCCGTCGGGGGCGCGCAGCACGGCGCGGGCGAGGTCGCGCACCGGCGGTCGCTCGCCGTCCCCGGCCGCCGTCCCGACCGCGGTGAACTCGACCGGGTCGGTGCCGAAGGGCAGCTCGGAGGGGGCCCAGTCCGCGGGCGGGTCGTGGATGCCGACCGTGGCGCGCACGACGGGGGCCTCCCCGCCGTCGTCGTAGAGGACGGCGCAGCCGATGTCGGCCGATGCCGGTTCGAGCACCGCGACCAGGCGCTGGGCGACCACGTCCTCCGAGGGGGCGTCCCGCGAGATCTCCCCCAGCGCCGCCAGCAGGCGCAGCCGGCGGGCGCCGACGACCTTGCCGGTGGTCTCGGTGTTCATCGTGACCACGCCGAGCACGTCCCCGGACGGTCCGCGCACCGGCGTGCACGAGTACTGCCAGTAGGTCTCCTCGGGAGCACCGTGGCGGTGCAGGACGATCCGGTCGTCGTCGCGGAAGATGCCGCCGCTGTCCCCGGCGAACAGCTCGGCCAGGTCGGCACCCATGTGCGCGGCGACCTCGGGCCAGGCATGGTCGAGCGGCACACCGAACCCCTCCGGGTGCCGCCGGCCGCAGAGCGGGACGAACGCGTCGTTGTAGAACAGCGTGCGCCGCTCGCCCCACCAGAGCACCATCGGATGGCTGCTGTCGAGCATGAACCGGAGGGTGCCGGTCAGCTCGCGGGACCACGACGCGCGCGGACCGACCTCGCTGGAGGCCCAGTCGATCTGCTCGAGCAGCGCACGGACGGTGGCAGGTGTACCCGCCCCTCCGTCGGTAGGGCTCACCGTCGTGCTCACCTCGCCGTCCCCTGTCGTGCCCGGCCTCGTCCGTGTCCGACCGCAGGGTCCCACTGCGGACCACGGTCGGCAGAGCGGGCGTACCGGCCGTGGGCGGGCGAGGTCACCGCACGGCCCCGGCCCGTGGCACGCGGTCGGGAGCGGCGCGCGGTCCCGCTACCCGCCGGTGGCGGACGCGCGGTGTTCGTGCAGCCATGCTCGCAGGTCCGCCAGCGGCCGCGCGCGGTCCGGCTCGTTGTAGATCTCGTGCCAGAGCCCGTCGTACCAGCGCACCGTCATGTCCGGCGACCCGCAGGCGGTCTCGATCCGCCTGGTGCCCGCCGGATCGGTGAGCGCGTCGTCGGTCCCGTGCTGGACCAGGACCGGCAGGCGCAGCGCACCGGCCCGGCCGGGCAGGACGTCCATCTGCGCGTAGACGGCGGCGCCGAGCGCGAGCGTCGGGTTGCCGTGGTGCACGAGCGGGTCGTCCTGGTAGTCGCGCACGACCTTCGGGTCCCGGCTGATCTTGGTCTGGTCGATCCCGACCGGCCGGATCGTCGGCAGCACGCGGGCGAGCACCTGCAGCGCCGGTACCAGCGCGGACGGCACGACGTCGCTGGCCAGCGCCGGCGCGGACAGGACCAGCCCGGCGAGCTCGCGCTCGTGCTCGACGGCGTAGGCGAGCGCGATCTGCCCGCCCATGCTGTGCCCGAGCAGGTACACCGGAAGGCCGGGGTGCCGCGCGGCGACGGCCGAGCGGAACGTCTCGAGGTCGGTGATCAGGTCGGCGTAGCGGCGGGCGTGCACCCGGGTCCCGCCGGAGCGGCCGTGCCCGCGGTGGTCGAGCCCGTAGACGGCCCAGCCGTCGCCGAGCAACTCGTCGACGACGTTGCCGTAGCGCCCCGAGTGCTCGCCGATGCCGTGGCTGATCAGCAGCACGCCGGACGGCTCGCCGCCGGGGAGCCACCCCTGCCAGAACAGCTCGGTGTCCTCGACGCCCGGCAGGCGCCCCTCCACGTGCTCGGTCACGAGATCTCCCTCGTCGGTGCGGGATCGTTCGTTCCGGGAGTCGTGCGCACCGCCATCAGGAGGTGACCCGCAGATCCTGCTCGAGGTCGGCCTCGGCGGCGACCCGCAGCGGCTGCGAGGCCGCACCGGCGCCGGTCCCGGCCGCCAGCAGGTAGTAGCCGGCACCGAGGTCGTCGATCCGGAACGCGCCGTCGGCGCCGGTGTCGTCCCGCCCGACCGTCTCGCCGTCCTGCTCCAGGGTGACCACCACCCCGGCCATCGGGTTCCCGGACGGGGCGCGGACGACGCCGTGCACCGCGGACGAGCGGGTGACGGTCAGCGCCACCGGTGCCGGGTCGTCGGCGACCGCGCAGGTCGCGACCCCGGGCTGGTAGCCCTGCGCCGAGGAGACCAGGACGTACTGGCCGGGCCCCGGGACGCGCGGTGTCGCGACGCCTCCGGCGTCGGTGGTCGCGGAGCCGATCTCCTGGCCGGTCGCGTCGCGCACGGTGAGGGCGACCCCGCCGACCGGCCCGGCGTCGCGCCCGGTGACCCGGACCTCGACCTCCCGACCCGCGGACCCGGGCACCGGCGCGGCCGGGGCAGGGTCCGGACGGGGGCGGCGGAACGCCACGACCGGCGACGGCTCGTCGGCCTCCGCCGGGATGTCCGTGCCGGGTGAGGCCGGTGTCGCCGGCACGCTCGTGCCCGTGGTCGTCGCGGGGGTGCCGGTCACCGTCATGAGCGAGATCGTCCCGTCCGTCCGGGTCGTGCTCGCGACCGGCTCTGCGGTCACCGCCGGGGCCTCCGGGGCCGCGTCATCGGCATCGGGTTCGGCCACCTCGGGGTCGGCACCGGTCACCGGCGGCGCCGAGCGCATCAGGCGCGGTGTGGGACGCGGAGCGGGCTCGCCGGTGGGGCCGAGCGGCGGTCCACCGGGCGCGGCCGCGGTCGTGGGCGGTGCGGTGCGATCGGGTCCGGTCGAGGTCGAGGACGACGCGGAGGGCACGGCGACGTCCGGTCCGGAGGTCGCCGGACCCGCGGCCTCCGGGCCGGTCGAGGCCGAGGACGTCGAACCGGTGTCCGGAGTGGACCCGTCCCGGTCGCGGGACGCGGCGATCCCGGTCGCCACGGCGCCCAGGCCCAGGGTGCCCGCGACGATCCCGGCGCCGGTCACGACCGAACCGCCCGGGGTGTCGGGCCCGTCCCGGTCCGGCTGGTCGGAACGGGCCCGGTCGGGCACCGGCACCGGGGACGGCCGGCGCGCGGTGCCGGCGGGTCCGCCCTGCTCGGGCACCCGGCCGGTCGCTCCCTGTCCGGTGATCCGGTCCCGGGCCTCCCGGAACTCGCGTTCGGTGTCCGGCGTGGTCGTGCGGGCGAGCACGGTGCGGTCGCTCGGGACGGCGGTCACCCGCTTGACCAGGTCGGGATCGACCGGTGACCGGGACTCCTGACGCGGCGGGGCGGACGGCCTGGGCGCGGCGGACCCGGTCTCGGTGTCGGTCGTGCCGGTCTCGGTGTCGACGTCCTCGCGGTCGGCTCTCGTGCGGCTCGACACGGCGGCCGCCCCCGCGGCGGTCGCGGCGACCCCGGCCACCGCGACACCCGTTCCCGTCGCGCCGGTGGAGGCCGTGTCGGTGGAGGCCGTGTCGGTGGAGGCCGTGTCGGTGGAGGCCGTGTCTCCCGAGGCCGGGGCGGTCGTGTCGGGGTCCTGCCCGGTCGAGGGCGCCGCCGCGGCGGCGGGCGAGGCCCCGGACGACCCGACGGCCGCGGTACCGGCGTCGCCGGCCGCGGCCGAGCTCGCACGGGCGTGCGGTGTGGGCCGGACCCGGCGCGGAGCCGCCGACGGGGGCGGCTCGATCGGCCGGCCGTCGACGAAGCCCCGCGACCAGGGGGGCCCGACCGGTCCGGAGTCCACATCGGAGAAGTCCCGTGCGACCGGTGACGCGGCCTCGTCGGCCCCCGTCGCACCGGTGTCGGCCGCGTGGCTCCGGGCCGCGGCGGCCGCCGGCACGTCGGCGTCCTCGGACACGGTGCTCGGGGCCTCCTCCGCCGGGGCCGGGGTGCTCGAGGAGCCGGCGGCCCGGGACGTGGCGGCCGGGGTGTCGTGGGCCGGGCTCTCGGCGCCCCCGGTCGCGGTCGGGGCCGGGTCGGTGGTCGACGCGCCGTCCACCGTGGTCGGCCCGTCACCGTCCTGGCCCGCGGCCTCGGCGGCGTGCTCGGGCTCTCCGGTGGTGGCCGCACCGTCGGACGTGGCGTTCCCGGCCTGCGCGCGGCGGTGGTTGACGAGATCGCGGACGGTGCGCGGGGGCTCGTCCGCGGACACCTCGGTCACGTCGTCGCGCTTGCGCCCCCGCAGGAAAGCGGCGATCCCGATGGCCACCAGCAACACCACCAACAGCCCCAGCAGGGCCCACGTCGTCATCTGGAGTTCCTCCCGCCGGAGAAGGACCACGCCCGGCACTCGCGTCCTCGCGGGTCGGGCCGGAACGAACCGGTCCGATGATCGCCTGCGGCGCCGCCGACCCGGAACGTGTTCCCGGTCGGCACATCCGGCGAGGAACCGTAGCACCCGGTGACCGGCTACCGGTGTGGGTGAACGTGGCCCGCGTGTCGGGTCCGCGCAGCTCAGCACGTCCGTCGGGGATCACCGGGCGGGCGGCGCGGGGATAGGCCAGGATCGAGCCATGACCGACGAGAGCGGGCCCGAGAGGAGCGCGAGCGGAACGAGCATCG
>CBIHNM010000059.1:0-18230 GCA_966211265.1 uncultured Pseudonocardia sp. | reverse complement strand
CCGGCCGCGCGCCGCGGGGGGCGCCCCCCCCCGGGGGGGGGGGGGGGGGCCGGGGCCCGCTCAGACCCGGGTGACCCGGGCGTGCAGGGTGCGGGTCTGGCCGTCGGGCGCCACCACCGGGCCGGACGGGCCGTCCCCGGCGCCGTCGTAGCCGACCGCGGAGGCCAGCACCTCGCCGGTGACGAACGCCTCGTGCGCGCGCACGGCGTCGAGCACGGCGGCCGGGCCGGACAGCGTCAGCGCGATCCGGTCGCTGACCTCCAGGCCCGCCTCGCGGCGGGCCTGCTGCACGACGCGCACGACGTCGCGGGCGGTGCCCTCGGCGGCGAGCTCCGGGCTGATCGTGGTGTCCAGCACGACCAGGCCGCTGTTGCCGGGGAGCGAGGCCGTGGCGGTGCCCTCCCCCTCCCGCCCGAGGGCCACCAGCTTCTCGGTGAACTCGCCCTCGACCAGGTCGATGCCGCCCGCGGTCACGGTGCCGTCCGGGTTCGCCGTCCAGTCGCCCGCCTTGACCGCCCGGATGCACTTCTGCACGTCGCCGCCCAGGCGCGGACCCGCGACCCGGGCGTTGACGGCGAGCTCGAACCGCCCGTGGCCTGCCACGTCCTCGGTCAGCGCCACCTCCCGGACGTTGACCTCGTCGCGCAGCAGGTCGAGGAACGGCTCCAGCGTCGCCGCGTCGGCGGCGGCCACGGTGAGCAGCGGCAGCGGCTGGCGGACCCGGACCTTCGAGGACTTGCGCCGCGACCGCGCCCGGGTGGCGCCCTGGCGGCCCCGGTCCTGGGCCGCGACCAGCGCGGGGTGGGGGGGGCGGCGCCCGAGGCGCTCGTGGGCGCTGGTCGAGGCCGGGTCCGGGCCGCCCGGCCAGTCGGTCAGGTGCACCGAGCGGCCCCCGGTCAGGCCCTGCCAGATCTTCTCCGTGGTCAGTGGCAGCAGCGGCGCGGCGACCCGGCAGGTCGCCTCCAGCACGGTGTGCAGGGTGTCGATCGCGTCCGCGTCACCGGCCCAGAACCGGTCCCGCGAGCGGCGCACGTACCAGTTGGTCAGCACCTCGGCGTGGTCGCGGATCCGCTCGCAGGCCCCGGCGATGTCGTAGGCGTCCATCGCGGCGGTCACGCCGTCGACCAGGTCGGCGGTCTTGGCCAGCACGTACCGGTCCAGGACGTGCGTCGAGTCGTGCCGGACGGTGCCGGTGCGCCCGGCGGCGGAGGCGTAGAGCGACAGGAAGTACCAGGTGTTCCACAGCGGCAGGATCGCCTGGCGCACGCCCTCGCGGATGCCCTGCTCGGTGACGACGAGGTTCCCGCCGCGCAGGATGGGGCTGGCCATCAGGAACCAGCGCATCGCGTCCGACCCGTCGCGGTCGAACACCTCGTTGACGTCCGGGTAGTTCTTGCGCGACTTCGACATCTTCGCGCCGTCGTCGCCGAGCACGATGCCGTGCGCGACGCAGCTGCGGAACGAGGGACGGTCGAACAGCGCCGTGGCCAGCACGTGCAGGGTGTAGAACCAGCCGCGGGTCTGGCCGTTGTACTCGACGATGAAGTCGCCCGGGTAGTGGAACTCGAACCAGTCGGCGTTCTCGAACGGGTAGTGCACCTGCGCGAACGGCATCGACCCCGACTCGAACCAGCAGTCGAGCACCTCGGGCACCCGGCGCATCGTCGAGTTGCCGGTCGGGTCGTCCGGGTTCGGACGGGTCAGCTCGTCGACGTGGGGCCGGTGCAGGTCGTGCGGGCGCACGCCGAAGTCGCGCTCGAGCTCGTCGAGCGAGCCGTAGACGTCGGTGCGCGGGTAGCGCGGGTCGTCGGAGACCCAGACCGGGATCGGGCTGCCCCAGTAGCGGTTGCGCGAGATCGCCCAGTCCCGGGCGCCCTCGAGCCACTTGCCGAACTGCCCGTCGCGCACGTTCGCCGGCGTCCAGTCGATCTGCTGGTTGAGCTCCACCATCCGGTCCCGGAACGCGGTGACCTGCACGAACCACGAGTCCACCGCCCGCTGGATCAGCGGGTTGCCGCAGCGCCAGCAGTGCGGGTACGGGTGGTCGTAGGTCTCGTGGCGCAGCAGGACGCCCCGGACGTGGGGCGATGTGGCGTCGCGCAGGTCGCGGATGATCTGCGGGTTCGCGTCGAAGACCTGCATGCCGGCGTACGGCGGGACCTCGGTGGTGAACTCGCCGCGGGTGTCCACCGGCACGACGGTCTCGATCCCGGCCGCGTCGGTGACCTCCTTGTCCTCCTCACCGAACGCGGGGGCGATGTGCACCAGGCCGGTGCCGTCCTCGGTGGTGACGTAGTCCGCGGCGAGCACCCGGTGGGCGTTGTCGCGACCGGTGAAGAAGTCGAACGGCGGGGTGTAGGACAGGCCGAGCAGCTCGCGGCCGCTCAGGTGCCGCAGCACCTCCGGCTCCTCCCCCAGCTCGCGGGCGTAGGCACCCAGCCGCGCCGCCGCGATCACGTAACGCTCGCCGACGCGCTCCGGGTCCGCCGCCGCCCGGACCAGGACGTAGTCGACGTCGGGGTTGACCGCCACGGCCAGGTTCGACGGCAGCGTCCAGGGGGTGGTGGTCCAGATCAGGGCCAGGGCCCCGTCGAGGTCCGTGCTGTCCGGTGCGGCCAGCCGCAGCCCGACGGTGACGGCCGGGTCCTGACGGTCGAGGTAGACGTCGTCCATCTTGGTCTCGGTGGCCGACAGCGGTGTCTCGCAACGCCAGCAGTACCAGAGCACCCGGAACCCGGAGTAGACCCAGCCCTTGTCCCACAAGGACTTGAACGCCCAGATCACGCTCTCCATGTAGTCCAGGTCGAGCGTCTTGTAGTCGTTGTCGAAGTCGACCCATCGGGCCTGCCGGGTGACGTAGTCGCGCCACTCGCCGGTGTAGCGCAGCACCGAGCTCCGGCAGGCCTCGTTGAAGGCGGCCACGCCCATCTCGTCGATCTCGGACTTGTGCTTGATGCCGAGCTGGCGCTCGGTCTCCACCTCGGCCGGCATGCCGTGGGTGTCCCAGCCGAAGCGGCGCTCCACCCGGCGTCCGCGCATCGTGCGGTACCGCGGGACGACGTCCTTGACGTAGCCGGTCAGCAGGTGCCCGTAGTGCGGGAGGCCGTTGGCGAACGGGGGGCCGTCGTAGAAGACGTACTCGTTGTCGCCGTCGGTACCGGCCGGCCGCTGTTCCACCGACGCGCGGAACGTGTCGTCGGCCTCCCAGGCCCGCAGGGTCTCGCGCTCGGCGTCGGGAAAGGACGGGTGCGCGTCGACGGCCGGGTAGCCGGAGGGGGTCGGGTCGCTCACGGCGGGATGCTCCTCGTGCGGGTGCGGTCAGCTCCTCACACGGGGACGACGACGCCGGGTCGGCGGTGCCGCGGTACCACCCCGCTTGCACGACCCGCACTCGCGCACGGGACGTGCCGCTTCCTTTGCGCGGCGGTGACGGGCCGCGGCCGTCCGGTTCTAGTCCGGTCTCCCACCTGCGGGAGGACCGTTTCTTCCGGAGGCTCCCCGGTGATGGCCGGATCGACGCCTGTAGGACCAGGGTAGCGCGCTCGCGCCACCCGGTTCCGACCCGCCTGCCCGGGGTGGCCTGCTCCGGAGCGGCCTAGCGGACCTGGGCGGGGTGGCGGTCGCCGAGCGTCCGGTTCGGCGAGCACCAGCCGCACGGGGTGAACCCGAGCTCGACCGCCTCGCTGACCGGCAGCGGGATCACCGGCTGGCCGGGCAACGACCGGCAGCCCTGCACGTGGTAGCGCGGGTGCTCGTCGATCACCACGACCTCGTCCGGCAGCCGGGCCACGACCGACGCCGTCGCCGCGTCGCGGGGCTCCTCGGGGGCCTCGCCCTCCGGTGTCGGCGGAGCACCGGCCGCGGCACCGCCGGCTGCCGCACCGCCTGCCGCGGCACCGGCGCCCGCGGCACCGTCCGCGGTCCGGCCGTCGGCCGGGCTGCCGGCGCCCTGGCGATCGACCATGGCCGTGCTCCCGGCGGATCCGTCGGGGGTATCGGCCGTACCGGCCGCGGCGCCCACGGGCGATCCCGTGTCCCGTCCGTCGGCGGTCGTGCTGGTGGTGGTCGTGTCCTCCCGGGAGCCGCCCTCGGAGCCGCTGCCCGTGGACGCGCCGCGCTGGTCGGCGGCGACGGGGCCGGACGTCGCCGGCTCCGGGTTGCGGTCGGTGGCGCCGCCGACCGGGACCACCGGCGTCGAGCCGGCGCTCCCGCCCGCGGTGCCGGGCTGCTGTCCGGCCGAGGCCGGCCCGGACTCGGGCGCCCTCGCCCCGGTGGGCGGGGCCGCATCCGCGGACGAGGCCGTATCCGTCGCCGGGCCCGATGCCGGCCCGGCAGCGGCGGAGGTGTCGGGGGTGTCGGAGGCGGGCCGAGCGGCCTCGCCCCGGGCCGGGTCGTCGCCACGAGCCGTCGCCGCGACACCGGCCACGGCTGCCGCACCGGCCACACCCGCGGCGGCACCGACCCCTGCTCCCGGCGCGGCGGACGAGCCCGCTCCGGACGCGTCCGGGGAACTCGCCGCCGGGGACCCCTGAGGCGTGCCGGCGTCACCCGGCCGCGACGTTGCGTGATCGACTTCTGCCGAGGTCGGAGCGCCTTCTGCGGCGTCAGAGCCCTCAGCGACGGCGGGCGACCTCGCCACGTCCGGCTGTTCGCCACCCTCCGGAGTGCCCGATTCGGTCACTCCGGGTGACGAAACTCCACCCGATCGAGAAACGCCAGGTGGTACGTCAGCAGAGCCGGACGGTCTGACGACCGGCATCACGACGGTCTGATCGGCGGCGTTCTCGGCGCCGCCGGGGCTTCCGGCCCCGGGCCCCGCCGCGTCCCGGGGGACGACGGGGAGCACCTGGGTGGCCGGTTCCCTGTCCGAGGAGTACCGGTCGTCGTACCCGGCACCCCCGGCCCCGGCCGCACCCGCGGCGCCCACACCCGCCGCTCCGGCGCCCACGGCGCCGGCACGGCCCTCGTCGGACCCGCCGCTCCCCTGGTCCGGGGAACCGCGGCCCTGCCAGCCCGCCCGCTCTGCCGACCTGGTCTTCATCCAGTCGTAGAGCAGCACGGCACCGGCGACCAGGCTGATCCCCACCGACGTCCATGCCAGCACGACCATGTGCAGGAACAGTCCGCCCAACAGCAGGGCCAGCGCGATCACTACGAGAATCAGAACGAGCACCAGCATCGGTGAACTCCGTCGTTCGGCAGCGGCACCCGGCCGCTCCCCCGGTCGTCGTCAGTCGTCCGGCGCACCCGGGGAGGTCAGCTCCCCGTGTCCGCCCTCTGGCCGTAACCCGACGCGGCATACCCGCCGTTCGAGTTCGACCGTGCGGCCTCCGACGCCGGTGCGGCCGACCCACGACCTTCCAGGTCCCTCAGCTGGGACTCCAGGTAGGTCTTGAGACGGGTCCGGTACTCGCGCTCGAACGTGCGGAGCTCATCGATCTTCTTCTCCAGCACGGACTTGTCCCGCTGGATGGCGCCGATGATCTCGTTCTGCTTGCGTTCCGCGTCGCTGACCAGCGTCGCGGACTTCTCACGGGACTGGCGCTCGAGCGTCTCGGCACGCGTCCGCGCGTCGTTGAGCATGGTCTCGGCACGCGCACGTGCGTCGTTGACCAGGCCGTCGGACTTGGTGCGGGCGTCGGAGAGGAGCTGCTCGGACTTGGTCCGGGCGTCCGACAGCATCGTGTCGGCCTCGTTCTTGGCCTCGGCGGTCAGCCGGTCGGCCATCTCCTGCGCCAGACCCAGGACCTTCGCGGCCTGGACGTGGTGGTCTCCACCGTCCGCGCCGGCGTCGGCCAGCTGCGGGGCCGGAGCACCGGCGCCCATCCGCGGGGCCTCGGCCGCCCCGCGCTGCATCGGAGACTCCTGGCGCTGGAGCGCCTGGGTCTGCTGGGCCGGACCCGGCTGGGACCGGGCCTCGTCCAGGTCGGCCTCGGCGTCGCCGAGTCGCTGCTCGAGCGAGGAGACCTGGTCTCGGAGGTCGTCGTTCTCCCCGATCAGCCGGGCCAGTTCGGCCTCGACCAGATCGAGGAAGGCGTCGACCTCGTCCTCGTTGTACCCCCTCTTCCCGATCGGGGGTTTGCTGAACGCGACGTTGTGCACGTCGGCGGGCGTCAGCGGCATCGGATCACCTCATGCGGTCCTCGGCGGCAACCCGGGTGACTGGGGCTCACACCGGGAAGGGTGGCTTGGCAACGTTCATCAGGATGAACACCACAAGCAACAACACCATAATCGACAAGTCCAGTCCTACGCCGCCTATGCGGACGACGGGGATCACTCTCCGCAGCAACTTGACAGGAGGGTCGGTCGCCGTGAAGACGACCTCCATCGCGACCGCGCTGCCCCCCGCCGGCCGCCACTCACGCGCGAACGTCCGGACCATCTCCACGACGATCCGGGCCGCGAGCAGCAGCCAGAAGAAGAACAGCACGTAGTAGATCAACAGCCTGATGAGGTCACCCACGGCTCAATCCTGCCGGAAAGAACCACGCTCGGCGATCCTGCGGGCGTCGTCGGCCGACACCTCGATGTCCGCGGGGGTGAGCAGGAACACCCGGTTGGTGACCTTGTCGATCGATCCGCGAAGGGCGAAGGCGAGCCCGGCGGCGAAGTCCACCAGGCGTTTTGCCGCCGCTTCGTCCAGTTCCGTCAGGTTCATGATGACCGGCACACCGTCGCGGTAGCGCTCCCCGATCGTGCGCGCCTCGTTGTAGCTGCGGGGCTGCAGCGTGGTGATCGTCGCGGGCGACGAGGGGGCGCGGTCGCGCTGTTCGGGCACCGCCGAGGGGGCCGGGACGGGAGCGACCGGACGCTCCGCGCGGGCCGGCTCACGGGTCGCGTGGAGGCTCTCCGGATCCATCGCCAGAGCTCCTCGCACGGGCGGTGTCGCGCCACCGGAGAAGCCTCCGGATCCGGCGACGGACGGCCCTGCGGGCTCCCGGTCGAGGCGCGATTCGGCCCGCACGGCCCGCGCCGGGCGGGAAGCCTCGCGCGCCGGACGGCCCGCCCACCCGTCGTCGTAGGACGCTGCGGAGTCCGACGTGTACTCGTTGTAGTCGTCGGGATCGGTGAACCGCCCTGCTGCGGGCGCCCAGCGGTCGCTGCGGTGGCCACTGTGGCCGGTCCGGGACGGGGCGTACTGCTCCGGCTCGTCCACGAAGTCCATCTCGTCGGCAGGAACCATGCCGAAGTAGGCCTTGAGCCGGTACATCGCGCTCATCCGCTGCTCCCTCACACACTCACGTCCCCACCACGAATCGCCGGCACTGTGATCTCGACCACCCCTCGGTCAGCGATTACCGCGAGGCTATCCGCCGGTCCCCCACAAGGGCCGTTCCGACACGCACCACTGTCGATCCGTGACCGATGGCGGTCTCCAGGTCCCCGCTCATCCCCGCCGAGACCTCGGTCGCTGCGGGGTGTGCCGCCTGCAGGCGCCGTGCCGCACCGGCGATCGCGTCGAACGCACCGTCCGGCTCCCAGCCGAGCGGCGCGACCGCCATCAGGCCCTCCAGCGCCAGGCCCGGCAGGGTCGCCACCAGCTCCGCCAGCTCGAGGAGCCCGCCCCCGGGCACGCCGCCACGCCCCGGGTCACCGTCCACGCTGTACTGCAGCAGGACCGGCAACGGACCGCTCCGGGAACCCTCCTCGACCGCCGCGGTGGCCGCCCTGTCCAGCGCACGGGCCAGCCGGGGTGAGTCGACCGACTCCACGCGCGTCACCCACGGGAGCACCATCTTGACCTTGTTCCGCTGCAGCCCGCCGACGAAGTACCACTGCGGCGACGCGTCCGGGCGGAGATCGGCGACCTCGCCGGCCTTCGTCGCGGCCTCCTGGGCGCGGTTCTCCCCGAGCGCGGTGACACCGAGGTCGAGCAGCACGCCCACGTCGGAGGCCGGGACGGTCTTGGTCACCGCCAGCAGGGACACCGACCCGGTGTCCCGCCCGGCCGCGGCGCAGGCGGTGTCGATCCGCGCGCGCAGGGCGGCCAGGTTCCGGGCCAGCTCGTCGCGCCGTTCGGGCGCGCCAGAAACGGTCATGAGCTCATGATCCCCGTACGGGTCAGGCCGGACGAGGGTCGAGCCAGGTGACCGCGGCGTGGCGCCCGCAGCGGCCGTCGCGGCGGTGGCTGAACAGGTCGGGGTCCTCCATCGTGCAGCGCGGGTCGGTACCGACCCGGGTCACGCCGAGGTCGGCGAGCCGGCGGGTCAGTCCCGCGCGGAGGTCGAGCCCCGCGGTGCCGGTCCGGGTCCGCGAGGCGCTTCCCGGCAGGGCCGCCTCCACCTCGTCGCGCAGGGCGGCCGGGACCTCGTAGCACCGGCCGCACACGGCCGGGCCGAGCAGCACCTCGAGCCGTTCGGCGCGGGCACCGAGCTCGGTCATGGCCGCGACGGTCGCGTCCAGCACCCCGGCCGCGGCGCCCTTGCGGCCCGCGTGGGCGGCCCCCACGACCCCGGCCCGGGGGTCGCCGAGCAGCACCGGGACGCAGTCCGCCGCGAGCACCGCCACCCCCAGCCCGGGCGTGGTGGTCACCACCGCGTCGACCTCGGGACGGTCCGGTGCGGTGGAGCGCGGCGCCTCGGACACCACGGCGACCGCCGTGCCGTGCACCTGCTGCAGGAACACCGCCCCGGTCAGACCCAGCTCGCGGACCAGCCGGTACCGGTTGCCCGCGACCGCGTCGGGGTCGTCACCGACCCCGCGCGAGAGGTTGAACCGGGCGAACGGGCCGGTCGAGCGCCCGCCCGCCCGGGTGGTCGTCACCCGCCGGACGCGCACTACCGGCGCATGAACGGCGGGACGTCCACCTCGTCGTCCGGGCCGTTGTCCGCGGCCGGGCGGGCCGGGGACCCGACGGCCGGTGCGGACTCGGGGCCGTGCTCACCGTGGTGCCGCGCGAGGTCGGGCTGGCGCGGGGCCGGCGGGGCGTAGGGCGCGGCCGGCGGCAGCGTGCCGGTCCCGGCCGTGGACGCCGTCGACGGGACCACGGCCGGCAGCTCCGGCGCGGGCGACCGCCCGGCCGGGCCCTGCGAGGTCAGCGGGTACTGCCCGGTCGACCCGGCGTGGGCACCGTTGCCGTTGGCGGCCCCGGCCGCCGGAGCGGACGGTGTCGCCGGGGTCTGAGCCGTCGCGGAGGCCGGGGCCGTCTGCGCGGAGGCCGGCTCGGCGCTGTGGCGGGGCTCCTGGGACGCGGTGTCGCGGGCCTCCGCGGCCTGGGCCCCGGAGTTCTGGTCCGCGGCGGCCTGGCCCGCCGACCGGAACGCCGCCGGCTCGAGCTTCTTGTGGGTCGGCGTGCCGCCCTCGAACCCGGCCGCTATCACGGTGACGCGCACCTCGTCGCCGAGCGAGTCGTCGATCACCGTGCCGAAGATGATGTTCGCTTCCGGGTGCGCCGCCTCCTGGACGAGCGACGCGGCCTCGTGTATCTCGAACAGGCCCAGGTCGGAGCCACCGGCGATCGAGAGCAGCACCCCCTGCGCGCCGTCCATCGACGCCTCCAGCAGCGGCGAGTTGATCGCCTTCTCGGCCGCCTGCACCGCCCGGCCCTCGCCGCGCGCGGACCCTATCCCCATCAGCGCGCTGCCCGCCCCGGACATCACGGACTTGACGTCGGCGAAGTCCAGGTTGATCAGGCCGGGGGTGGTGATCAGGTTCGTGATGCCCTGCACACCGGAGAGCAGCACCTCGTCCGCGGAGCGGAACGCGTCCATCAGCGAGACCCCGACGTCACCGAGCTGCAGCAGCCGGTCGTTCGGGATGACGATCAGGGTGTCGCACTCGTTGCGCAGGGCCTGGATGCCGTCCTCGGCCTGGCCGGCGCGCCGGCGGCCCTCGAACGTGAACGGCCGGGTGACCACACCTATGGTCAGCGCGCCGAGCTTGCGGGCGATCGACGCGACGACGGGCGCGCCCCCGGTACCGGTGCCGCCGCCCTCGCCCGCGGTGACGAAGACCATGTCGGCCCCCTTGAGGACCTCCTCGATCTCCTCGGCGTGGTCCTGCGCCGCGCGACCGCCGACATCCGGGTTCGCCCCGGCGCCGAGGCCCCGGGTCAGCTCACGGCCGATGTCGAGCTTCACGTCGGCGTCCGACATCAGAAGGGCCTGCGCGTCGGTGTTCACCGCGATGAACTCGACGCCCTTCAGGCCGACCTCGATCATCCGGTTGACGGCGTTCACGCCGCCGCCACCGATGCCGACGACCTTGATCACGGCCAGGTAGTTGTGCGGGGGCGTCATGTGCGGCACCTTCCTCATCGCGCGGGGTCCGGTCCAGCTCCGGGTACCCCGGGCCTTCGGGTCGAACGCTAGGTCCCGTCCGGTCGGCGGTCCAGCAGGCGCGCCGCGCGCGGACAACACCCCGTGTGGGTGTTTCTGCAGCACCGGCCACCCGACCGTGCACGGCCGGGCACGCGCAGCGACATCGCGCAAGCCCCGTCTCGGGGTGATCGGGGTTCACCCGGACGGACCGGCGCCCCCGGCGGTCATCGACGCACGGTCGGCAGCGCGGGGCTGGAGACGTCGTAGACGCTGCCCTCGCGCGAGAGCAACGGCCCGAGGATCGCCGCCTTCTCCGGGGTGTCGGCGGACTGGCTCCAGCGGCCCCACAGGACCCGGCGGCCGCCGGTCAGGTACAGCTCCAGCGTCGTCCCGCCGGGCCCGGTGGCCACCGAGTCGACCTGCTCGCGGACCGGGCCGGGCAGCGCGGCGAGCACCGCCACGGCGGCCCGCGTGGCCGGGTCGTCCGGCGCCACCCGGGGCAGCGCGAGCAGCGGCAACCGGGGAGGCGCGGGCGGCAGCGTGCGGTAGGCCAGCCCGGTCGCGTCGACCAGACGGCGACCGCCCGGTGCGTCGGCGACGGCGACCGGGGTCCGCTCGGTGACCGCCACCGTCAGCGCGTCCGGCCAGCTCCGCCCGACCTCGACGGTCGCGACACCGGGGATGCCGGCCACCCGGGCCTGCACCCCGGCGGTGTCCACGGCGGCCAGCGGGACGCCGACCGTGACGTCGGCGGCCGCGCGGACGTCCGCGGTGGACACCGCGCGGTTGCCGGTGACCCGGACCTCCGAGACCGCCGGGCCGAACCGGCCCAGCGCCCACCACGCCCCGGCCACCAGCGCCATCAGCAGCACCGTCGCCACGACGACGCCGGCCACGATCCGGCGGCGCCGGAAGCGGGCGGTCTCCGCGGAGGTCCCGCCGGTGCGGGCGGCGGGCGCATCGGGCTCCCGCGCCGGGTCCGCGCCGCCGGCCGGTCCGGTCGCACGCCCGGAACCGGTCGCGTTCCCGGCCCGTTCGGCGGCGCGGCGTTCGCGGACCGCGCGGGCCCGCTCGGCCGCCCGTCGTTGCTGCTCCGGTGTGCGGGGGCTCCGCTCCCGGACCACCTTCGCGGCCGCGGTCCCCTCGCCAGGCGTCGCGGGCGCCTTCGCCGTCCCCGGCCCGTCCGCTCCCGCCTGCCCGTCCGTCGTGGCGGGGGTGTCCGGGCCGGACCGGCGCCCGCCGCGCCCGCCCGGACCGGTCATCGCGGCGATCCCTCCGGGGCGCCGGCGATCCCGAGCTCGCGCAGGATCTCCGGGCCGAGCACCGTCACGTCACCGGCGCCCATGGTGATCACCATGTCGCCGTCGGTGGCGAGCGCGGCGATCGCGGCCGGGACCCTCTCCCACGACGGTGCGCGGTGCACGCGCTCGGGCGGCAGCCGGACGGCGTCGGTGACCAGCGCGGAGCTGATCCCGGGCTCGGGGTCCTCCCGGGCGCCGTAGATGTCGAGCACCATCACCTCGTCGGCCAGCGACAGCGCCTCGCCGAACTCGGCGGCGAACGCGGCGGTCCGCGAGTACAGGTGCGGCTGGAAGGCGACCAGCACGCGTCCGCGCCTGCCGTGCCCGGCACCGGCGGCCTCGCGGGCCGCGCGCAGGGTGGCGGTGACCTCGGTCGGGTGGTGGGCGTAGTCGTCGTAGACGGTGACGCCGCCGGCGCGGCCCTTGAACTCGAACCGGCGCTGCACGCCGTCGAAGCCGCTCAGGCCCTCGGTCAGGCACGCCGTGCTCACACCCAGCTCGACCCCGGCCAGGTAGGCACCCAGCGCGTTCAGCGCCATGTGCTCGCCGGGGACGCCGAGGCGCAGCTCGAGCTCCTCCCCGCGGTGGCGGAAGCGGACCCGGGAGCCGAAGCCGTCCGGGACGAACTCCAGCAGCCGCGCGTCGGCGCCGCCGGTCGCGCTGCGCCCGTAGCGGCGCACCGTGGTCCCGGACCGCTCGGCGGCGGCGGCCAGCCGGTCCGCGCCCGGGTCGTCGGCGCACGTGACGAGCACACCGCCCGGGGTGAGCCGCTCGAGGAACCGGTCGAACACGGCCCGGTAGGCCTGCTCGTCCCCGTGGTGGTCGAGATGGTCGGGCTCGACGTTGGTGATCACCGCGACGGACGGGGCGAACGCGGTGAACGAGCCGTCGCTCTCGTCGGCCTCGACCACGAACACGTCGCCGGTACCGTGGTGCGCCCCGCTCCCGGACGCGGTCAGGTCCCCGCCGATCGCGAACGACGGGTCCATCCCGCAGTGCTGCAGCGCGACCGTGGCCATCGAGGTGGTGGAGGTCTTGCCGTGCGTCCCGGCGATCGCGACCAGCCGCCGCCCCTCGGTCAGCGCGGCCAGCGCGCTGGCCCGGTGCACCACGACGAGCCCGCGCTCGCGGGCCGCGGCCAGCTCCGGGTTGGTCTCGCGGATCGCGGTGGAGACCACGACGGTCGGCGGGCCGCCAGGATGGTCGGCACCGAGCTGGTCGAGGTTCCCCGCCTCGTGCCCGACCGCGATCGTCGCGCCGAGCGTGCGCAGCGCCAGGACCGCACGCGAGTCGCGGGCGTCGGACCCGGACACCGCGACCCCGCGGGCCAGCAGGATCCGCGCGATGCCGCTCATCCCGGCGCCACCGATCCCGATCAGGTGCACGCGGGCGCCCAGGACCGGGCTCATCGCCCGATCACGTCCAGCACGATCCGGGCCATCCGCTCGTCGGCGTCGCCGTGCCCGGCGGCCCGGGCGCGGCGGCCCATGTCCAGGGCCCGGGCCGGGTCGGTGAGCAGCGGCATCAGCTCGGCCAGCGCCCGGTCCCCGGTCAGCTCCTCGTCGGGCACCAGACGCCCGCCACCGGACTCCACGACCGGGAGGGCGTTGAGCGCCTGCTCGCCGTTGCCGTGCGGCAGCGGCACGTACACCGCGGGCAGCCCGACCGCGGTCAGCTCGGCCACCGTGGTCATCCCGCTGCGCCCGAGGACGACGTCGGCGGCGGCGTAGGCCAGGTCCATCCGGTCGATGTAGGGCAGCGGCCGGTAGCCCGGCATCGGCGGCGCGGGGGTGCCGGTGCGGCCGTGCGCGTGCAGCACCGCGACGCCGGCGTGCACCAGAGCGGGCAGCGCGGCGGCGACGGCGGTGTTCAGGGTCCGGGCGCCCTGCGATCCGCCGAACACCAGCAGGACCGGCCCGCCCGGGGGCAGCCCGAAGTGCCGGCGCGCCTCGCCGCGCAGCGCGGCCCGGTCCAGGCCGGTGATCGAACGCCGCAGCGGCATCCCGACGACCCGCTCGTCCCGCAGCCCGGTGCCCTGCACCGCCACCCCGACGGCGGCCGCGAACCGGGCCCCGACCTTGTTCGCCAGCCCGGCGCGGGCGTTCGCCTCGTGCACCACGACCGGCACCCGTCCGCGGGCGCCGAGGTAGGCCGGCAGCGCGACGAACCCGCCGAACCCGACGACGACGTCGGCCTGCACCTGGTCGAGCACCTCGCGGACCCGCGACACCGCGCCCCGGACCCGTCCGGGCAGCTTGAGCAGGTCGCCGCTGGGCTTGCGCGGCAGCGGCACCGGCGGGATCAGCTCCAGCTTGTAGCCGCGGGCCGGGATCAGCTGGGTGTCCAGGCCCCGCTCGGTGCCCAGCGCGGTGACCGTGGCCGACGGCACCAGGCGCCGGATCGCGTCGGCGACGGCCAGTGCGGGCTCGATGTGCCCGGCGGACCCGCCGCCGGCGACGACGACCGACGGGCCGTCGACGCGGCGGCCCATGCCGCGGATCTCCATCGTCGCGTCGTCCGGGACGGGCCGACCCGGGCCGGGCCGGCCCCGGCCGGGGAGACCGGGGGCGCTCATCGGGCGGCCGACCTCGGGCTCGGCGGGCGCGGGGCCCGGTAGGGCTGCGGCATCGACAGGCCGAGGACGCGGGCGACGCGGCCCTGCCCGTGCTTGCGCAGGGCGGCCACCGCCTCCGGCTCGTGTCGAGCCGCGTTGGTCATCAGACCGAACACGAACATGGTCACCACCAGCGAGGTGCCTCCGGACGAGATCAGGGGCAGCTGCAGGCCGGTCACCGGCAGCAGGCCCACCACGTACCCGATGTTGATCGATGCCTGCACCACGAGCCAGGTCGTCGACGTGGCCACGACGATCCGCAGCCACGGGTCGGCGCTGCGCGCGGCGATCCGCATGCCGGTGTAGGCCAGCGTCGCGAACAGCCCGAGCACGGCGAACGCGCCGACCAGGCCGAGCTCCTCACCGATGATGGCGAAGATGAAGTCGTTGTGCGCGTTGGGCAGGTAGTCCCACTTCGCCCGGCCCTGGCCGAGCCCGACACCGAACAGCCCGCCGTCGGCCAGCGAGTACAGCGCCTGGGTGGCCTGGTAGGCCGGGCCCAGCGGGTCCGAGGTCGCCGGGGACAGGAACGCCGAGATCCGGCTCGCCCGGTACCCGGCGGTCAGGCCCAGGATCACCGCGCCCAGCAGGCCGCCGCCGGCAAGCGCCGCGAGCAGCTTCATCGGGGCGCCGCCGAAGTAGAGCAGCGCGAGCATGACGATCCCGGTCGAGATCGTCATGCCCAGGTCGGGCTGCAGCACGAGCAACGTGAAGATCAGGAGGGTGACCGGGACGACCGGGTTCAGCGCGTGCTTCCACCGGTGCATCACCGCGCGCCGGGCGACCAGCACGTGCGCGCCCCACAGCGTCAGCGCGACCTTGACCGCCTCCGAGGGCTGCAGCGAGACCGGGCCGAACGCGAACCAGGACCGGGACCCGCCGCGCACCGCGCCGATCCCCGGGACCAGCACCGCGACCAGCGCCAGGACCCCGGCCAGCAGCAGGAACGGGGCCAGCGCGCGCAGCGTCCGGGGCGAGATCCGCAACCCGATGTAGAACAGCACGAACCCGACCCCGCAGAACATGAGCTGCTTGGTGAACACCGAGTAGGACGACCCGCCGTTGGCGAGCGACTCCACCGACGACGCCGAGAGCACCATGACCAGCCCGAACAGCGTCAGCAGGCCGAACACGCCGAGCACCAGGTGCAGCGAGGTCAGCGGCCGGCGCAGCCACTTGCGCAGCCGGCGCACCGCGCCCTGGGTGCCGGAGCCGGCCGCGGCGGCCAGGCCCTGCAGCGTCGGCGCCGGTCTCCCTCCCGCCGGTCGGGTCACGACAACGCCCCCGACGTCGCGGGCGCGGCCAGATCGTGCACGGCGGCGGCGAACGCGTCGCCGCGGTGGGCGTAGTCGCGGAACTGGTCCATCGAGGCCGCGGCCGGGGCCAGCAGCACCACGTCGCCGGGGCCGGCCAGTTCGGCGGCGCGGCGCACGGCCTCGGGCATCGGGTCGACCGGCGTCTGCATCTGGACATGGTCACCCGCGGCGACCTCACGGACGGGGAGGTCAGGGGCGTGTCGCGCCAGTGCCTCCAGGATCGCGGCGCGGTCGGTGCCGATCACGACGACCCCCGCCAGATGCGCCTCGTGGCGGTGGGCGAGCTCGCCCAGGGTCTCCGCGGAGACGCCCTTGAGCAGGCCGCCCACGAGCCACACGGCGCGGGCGCCGGGGGTACGGGCCGGCACGGCGGACAGCGCGGCGTCGGCGGCGTGCGGGTTGGTGGCCTTGGAGTCGTCGACGAAGCTGACACCGGCGACCCGGCCGACCGGTGCGCTGCGGTGCGGTCCCGGCGTGAACCCGGCCAGCGCGTCCCGCACGGCGGCGACCGGCACGCCGTGCGCGCGGGCGAGCGCGGCCGCGGCCAGGGCGTCGGTGATCCCGGGCGGCCCGGCCGGGACGATCGCCGAGGCCCGGAGCAGCTCCCCGCCGCCGAACGAGCGGTCGACGAGCATCCCGCCGCGCACGCCGAGCTGGTCGGGCCCCGGTTCGGACAGCGTCACCCCGACCCGTCGCGGTGCGGGCGCCGTGGCGAGCAGGCCGGCGGCGACCGGGTCGTCGAGCCCGGCCACCGCGACGTCGCCGAGCAGCGCCCCGGCCTTCGCCGCGGCGTAGCCGTCCATCCCGCCGTGCCAGTCCAGGTGGTCCTCGGCGACGTTGAGCACCACCCCGGCGGCCGGGCGGACCGAGGGCGACCAGTGCAGCTGGAAGCTGGAGAGCTCCACGGCCAGCACCGCGTGCCCGGCCGCGACCGCGGAGACGACCGGGTAGCCGATGTTGCCGCAGGCCACCGCGTCCTCACCGGCGCAGCGCAGGATCGCCGCCAGCATCTCGGTGGTGGTGGTCTTGCCGTTGGTGCCGGTGACCACGAGCCAGGCGGGCGGGTGCGGCCGGGCCGCGCCCAGCCGCCAGGCCAGCTCCGGCTCGCCGATCATCTCGATGCCGCGGGCCGCGGCCGCGGCCGCCAGCGGGTGGTCGGGCCGGCGCCCGGGGCCGGTCACGACCAGGTCGGTGCCCTCGGGGATGTCGTCGGCGGCGCACCCGCCGGCGCCGGCCGGGAGCACGGCGAGCCGGGCCGGGTCGTCGTCGGAGACCACGACCCGGGCACCGGCCGCGAGCAGCGCCTCCGCCGCCGCGAGCCCGGAGACCCCGGCCCCCGCGACGAGCACCGCGCGGCCCGCGAAGGGCCCGTCGCCCGCGGGCGCGGTCACTGTCCCGCCGAGGCGCTGAGCCACTCGCTGTAGAAGATGCCCAGCCCCATCGCCGCGCACATCGCCGCGAGCAGCCAGAACCGGATGATCACCGTGGTCTCGGCCCATCCGGCCAGCTCGAAGTGGTGGTGGAACGGTGCCATCCGGAACAGCCGTCGCCGCGCCGTCCGGAACACGATGATCTGCAGCGACACC
Organism: uncultured Pseudonocardia sp.; assembly: GCA_966211265.1. GTDB lineage: Bacteria > Actinomycetota > Actinomycetes > Mycobacteriales > Pseudonocardiaceae > Pseudonocardia. The sequence continues at coordinate 1,151 of CBIHNM010000059.1, read as the reverse complement.
GACAGCGCCTCGACCACGAACACGCCGCCGATCACGACCAGCAGCAGCTCGGTGTGGGTGACCACGGACAACCCGGCCAGCAGCCCGCCCAGGGCCAGCGAGCCGGTGTCGCCCATGAAGATCCGCGCCGGGGACGCGTTCCACCAGAGGAACCCGATGCAGCCGCCCATCGCGGCGGCCGCGACCAGCGCCACGTCCAGCGGGTCGCGCACCTCGTAGCACCCCGCGCTGGCGACCACGGCGCAGCTGTTGCGGAACTGCCAGAAGCAGATGATGACGTAGGTGGCCAGCACCATCGCCGACGTGCCGGCGGCCAGGCCGTCCAGGCCGTCGGTCAGGTTCACCGCGTTCGACCAGGCCGCCACGATCAGGTTGCACAGCAGCACGAACCCGACCAGTCCGAACGAGAGCACCGTGATGTCGCGGACGAACGAGAGGCTGTCCGAGGCCGGGGTCAGGTTGCGCGAGTTGGCGAACCGCAGCGCGACCACACCGAAGATCGTCGCGGTGAGCACCTGCCCGACGATCTTGGACGTCTTGTTCAGGCCGAGGTTGCGCTGGCGGCGGATCTTGAGGAAGTCGTCGACGAACCCGACCACGCCGAGCGCGGTGGTCAGGAACAGGACCAGCAGCGCCGAGGCGGTGACGTCCTCGCCGGTGAACAGGTGCGACCCCAGGTAGCCGACCCAGATGGCCAGCAGGATCGCGACGCCGCCCATGGTCGGGGTGCCGCGCTTGGACTGGTGGCTCTGCGGTCCGTCCGCCCGGATCTCCTGCCCGAAGCCCTGCCGGGAGAAGAACTTGATCAGGTACGGCGTGAGCAGGATGGACAGGGCCAGGGCGATGCCCGCGGCCAGGAAGACGCCTCTCACCGGCTCACCAGCCCGTTCTCCGGCCCCGCCGCGGGCAGGTCCTGCAGCAGGCCCTCGGCGACCCGCTCCAGACCGGCGCTGCGCGAGGCCTTGACCAGCACCACGTCCCCGGGTTCGAGCTCGGCGCGCAGCAGGCTCAGCGCCTCGCCGACGTCGGCGACGTGCTCGGCGCGGTCGCCGTAGTCCGGGCAGCCCAGGGCGACCAGACGGTCGGCGCCCAGCTGCCCGGCCAGGGCGGCGATCTCGGCGTGCACTCCCGGGCTGCCCTCCCCGATCTCG
>CBIHNM010000058.1:0-18350 GCA_966211265.1 uncultured Pseudonocardia sp. | reverse complement strand
CGCACCGCTCCTACCTGGCCGCCCTCGGCGGCGCGATGGCCGATCCCGAGACCCTGCTGCGCGGGATGGCCGAGCAGGCCGGGGCGCGGCTGCCCGGAGCGGAGCTGGCGACCCCGTTCGAGCTGATCGAGCTCTGAGCCGCTCCGGGCAGGCGCGGAGCGCCGTTCAGCCCAACCGCGTCACCGGGGCAGGGCCGGGTAGTCGGTGTAGCCCTCGGCGCCGCCGCCGTAGAACGTCTCCTGCTGCGGCGCGTTGAGCTCGGCGCCCTCGGTCCAGCGGCGCACCAGGTCCGGGTTGGCCAGGAACGGGCGGCCGACCGAGACCGCGTCGGCGGTGCCGTCCTCGATCACGGCCTCCATGGTGTCGCGGTCGGAGTCCGCGGCGAAGCCGGTGTTGAGCACGAACGTGTTCGGCCACATGCCGCGCAGCTTCGCCACGATCGGGTCGTCGGCCTCGGCGACCACGTGCAGGTAGGCCAGGCCCAGCTCGGCCAGTCCCGCCACCAGCACCTCGTAGACCGACAGGTCGTCCTCGGTGATGTCGTTGAACGTGTTGCCGGGGGAGATCCGGATGCCGACGTGCTCGGCGCCGATCGCCTCGGCGGTGGCCCGGGCGACCTCCAGGGTGAACCGGGCCCGGTTCTCCGGGGAGCCGCCGTAGGAGTCGGTGCGGGCGATGACGCCGTCGGCCTGGAACTGGTGCAGCAGGTAGCCGTTGGCGGCGTGCAGCTCGACGCCGTTGGCGCCGGCGTCGGCGGCCAGCTCGGCGGCGCGGGCGAACTCCTGCGCGATGCCGGGCAGCTCGTCGGCCTCCAGCGCGCGCGGCGGGGTGTGGTCCTTCATCCCCTCGGCGGTGAAGATCTGGCCCGCGGCCGGCACGGCCGACGCCGAGACCGGCGTCGCGCCGCCGTTGTTGTCGGTGTGCGCGATCCGCCCGGCGTGCATCAGCTGCACCACGAGCGTCCCGCCCTCGGCGTGCACGGCGTCGGCCACGCGCGCCCATCCGGCCCGGTGCTCGTCGCTGTAGACACCCGGGGTGTTCGGGTAGCCCTGGCCGACGGCGGAGGGCTGGCTGCCCTCGCTGACGATCAGGCCGGCGCCGGCGCGCTGGCCGTAGTACTGCGCCTGCAGCGCGTTGGGGGTGCCGTCGGCGTCGGCCCGGTTGCGGGTCAGCGGCGCCAGCCAGACGCGGTTGGTCACCGGCCACGCGCCGACCAGGGCGGGGCGCAGCAGCGGGCTGTCGGGCGAGAGCGGGTTGCTCACGTGGGGAGTCCTTCCGTCGTCGACCGGAACGCACGATCGGCGCGATCCGTGATGTCTGTGAAGGTTCAACGACGGCTGTCCGCCGGTTCCATCCTGGCGCCGGCTTGGCACTCGTCACGTTTGGGATCCCGCGGCTTAGGCTCGGCGGAATGAACCCGTCCACCACGCAGGCCCGGGTGATCGTCGACGAGCTCGCGCGCTGCGGCGTGTCCGAGGCCGTGCTGTGCCCCGGCTCGCGCAACGCCCCGATGGCGTTCGCGCTGCGCGACGCCGACGAGACCGGTGCGATCCGGCTGCACGTGCGCACCGACGAGCGCACGGCCGGGTTCCTGGCGCTGGGGCTGGCGGTGGCCTCCGGGCGCCCGGTGCCGGTGGTCGTCACGTCCGGGACCGCGGTGGCGAACCTGCACCCGGCCGTGCTCGAGGCCTCGCACGCCGGGGTGGCGGTGCTGGCACTGACCGCGGACCGCCCGCCGGAGCTGCTCGGCACCGGCGCCAGCCAGACCGTCGACCAGGCACGGATCTTCGGCGGCGCGGTGCGCTGGACCGGGGCCACGGCCGTGGCCACCACCGACCCGGGCGCCCCGGCGCGCTGGCGGTCCACGGTCGCCCGCGCGGTCGCCGCGGCCACCGGGTCCCCGGGCACGCCCCCGGGGCCGGTTCAGCTGAACCTCCCCTTCGCCGAGCCGCTGGTCCCCGACGGTCCCGGCGCTCCCGGCGGCCATGCCGGCGGACGCCCCGACGGCCTGCCGTGGACCGACGTCTCACCGGTGCACCGCGCGGCGCCACCGCTGCCGCTGGACCCGCGCGCCCGCACGCTGGTGGTGGCCGGGTCCGGGGGCGGGGACCTGGACCCGGCGCTGCTGGCGGGTGCGCCGGTGGTCGCGGAGCCGTCCTCGCCGCTGTGGGTGCACGCGGTGCGGGCCGCGCCGTGGCTGCTCGGCCGCCGGGCGCTGCGCCCGGAGCAGGTGCTGGTGGTGGGCAGGCCGACGCTGCACCGGGGCGTCGCGGCGCTGCTCGCCGACCCCGAGGTCGCCGTGTTCGCCGCGGCCGGCCCGCACGGCGAACCCTGGACCGACGTCGCCGGCTCGGTGCGCGCGGTCGGCTCGGTGCCGCCGCTGCGCCCGCCGCGGGAGTTCCGCGACGCCTGGCGGGCCGCCGACGACGCCGCCTCGGCCGCGCTGGACGCCGCCCTCGACGCCGGGGCGGACCCAGGCCGGGCGGGCGCCGGCGCGCCGGGGCTGCGCCTGGCCCGGGATCTGGTGGCCGCACAGCCCGCCGGCTCCCAGCTGGTGCTCGGCTCGTCCAACCCGGTGCGCGACGTCGCGCTGGCCGCCGCGCCGCGCACGGGTCTCACGGTGCGCGCCAACCGCGGCGCCGCCGGCATCGACGGGACCGTCTCCACCGCCGTCGGCGCCGCCCTGGTGCACCGGGGCCCGAGCGTGGCGCTGCTGGGTGACCTGACGCTGCTGCACGACACGACCGGGCTCTACCTGGGCCCGGACGAGCCGCGCCCGGACCTGACCCTGGTCGTGCTCAACGACGACGGCGGCGGCATCTTCCACCTGCTCGAACAGGGGGCCCAGGTGCACTCGCGCTCGTTCGAGCGGGTGTTCGGCACCCCCACCGGGGTGGACCTGGCGGCGCTGGCCGCGGCGGCCGGGATCGGTCACGTGCGGTTCACCGGGGACCCTGCCGACCTGCGCGCGCGTGCGGGCGGCGGGCTGCGGATCGTCGAGGTGCGGGCGGGGCGCGCGGGGCTGCGTGGGGCCCACGCGTCGCTGCGGGAGGCCGTCGAGGGCGCCGCCGACGAGGCGCTGGCCCGGGTCGGCGCGGGCGCGGCGGGGTCCTAGCCCTGCAGCGCCTCGCGGACCGCGCGCATCTTCGCCGCGGCCTCGCGCACCTCGACGTCGGGATCGGAGTCGGCGACGATCCCGCACCCGGCGAACAGGCGCGCCGTGGACCCGTCGAGCTCGGCGCAGCGCAGCGCGATGCCCAGCTCGCCGCCGCCGTGGGTGTCGAGGTAGCCGACCGGCCCGGCGTAGCGACCCCGGTCCATCCCCTCGATCTCGGCGATCAGCGCGGCGGCCGCGTCGGTCGGGGTGCCGCCGACGGCGGCCGTCGGGTGCACCACGCCGAGCAGCCCGAGCAGCGACACCGGCCGCGCCGGGTCCAGGTGTGCGCGCACGTCACTGGCCAGGTGCGAGACGTTCGGCAGGGTCAGCACGCGCGGCGCCGGCGGCACCTCGAGGTCGCGCACGAGCGGGCGCAGCGACGCGGCGAGCGAGTCCACCGCGTAGGCGTGCTCCCGGCGGTCCTTGCCCGAGCCGAACAGCGCCCCGCCCAGGTCGTCGGGGCCCGGTGCCGCCGACGGTGCCTGGCCGCGGCGCTCGCCGGGCCAGATCGTGCCGGCCAGCACCCGCGACTCGACGAGTCCCTCGTGCAACCTCAGCAGCAGCTCCGGGGTGGCGCCGACCAGCCCGTCGACGGCGTAGCTCCAGCACGTCGGGTAGCCGCGGGACAGCCCGTGCAGCAGGAACCGCGGGTCCAGCGGCGACTCCGCGCGGGCGACGACGTCGTGCGCCAGGACCGCCTTGCCCAGCTCCCCGGCCCGCATCCGGCGGGCCGCCTCGGCCACCACCGTGCGGTAGCGGCTCGGCGAGACCCGACCGTCGGAGTAGCGCAGCCTCCCCCCGGGACGCACCGGTGAGACCGCGGGCAGCGCCGTCGGCGCCGGCTCCGGCCCGCCGGCCGGGACGATCTCGGTCATCCAGGCCCGCGACCCGCGCCGCCCGACCACCACCCGCGGCACGATCAGCACCGACCCGGGGGAGTCGTCGGCGAAGGTGAAGCTGGCGAACGCGACCGCGCCGGTGCCGGGCAGCCCGACGTCGTCGCGGAGGTCGAGGCCCGCGCAGAACTCCTGCCACCAGCGGTCGGCCTCGGCGAAGCGGTCCGGGCCGGTCGCGGTGAACCGGGCGGCCTCGCCCCATCCGACGATGCCCTCCCCCTCCCGCACCCAGCTCAGCACCCCGGAGTCCGCGGGCAGCACGTCGAGCAACGGGCCGGTCAGCCGGATCGGCCGGGTCCTGACCCGCAGCGCGGTGGTGGCCGGTGCGGCAGTCACGCCTTCGAGAGTAGGCAACGACCGCCGCCGGTGTGCGGGTGGCGGTGGGAGGCACCGGCCACACCCGTTCACCACGGCCCTACGATCGGGTGTCGTGACCAGCCCCGCCCGCGACGTCCTGGCCGAGAGCCGGGCCACCCTGGCCCGCCTGCTCCACGCCGCCCGGCGGCGTGTGCCGGAGATCCTGACCGGACTCGGTGTCGTGCTCACGGTGCTCGCCGTGCTGGCGCTGGCCGGGGCGTTCGTCGACGACGTGCGGATCGGCTCGCACCGTGCCACGACCGCCGCCGGCGTTCTGGACGGGTCGACCTACTGGCGTACCGTCGTCCAGTTCGTCGACGACAAGGGTGGGTTGCGCACCCCGGCCGTGTCCTACCCGATCGGCCTCGAGCCCGGGCAGAGCATCTACGTGGAGTACGACACCACGAACCCGCAGCGGGTGCGGGTGGCCGGGCGCAGCGCCGTCGGCGGGATCGTGCCGATGGCCGGCGGGCTGGTCGTGATGTGGCTGCTGCTGGCTCCGCTGATCGTGTGGGCCCGCCGCCGCCGCGCCGCCGCCGGCTGAGCGGCGGGGCTCAGCCCGACCACAGCGCCAGCACCTCGCGACACACCTCCGGGCGCACGACCAGCAGCCCGCCGGAGGGCATCGGGTCCGGCCGCCCGGACCGGTCCACCACGACCGCGCCCGCCTCGCGGGCCAGGCACAACGCCCCGGCCACGTCCCACTCGTGGTATCGCTCGAGCACCGCGGCCACCGCGTGCCCCAGCGCGACCTGGGTGACCGCGAGCGCGGCCGAGCCCAGCACCCGGACCCCGGCGTGCGACCGGCGGACCCGGCCGACGAACCCGGCCTCGGGGTCCTCGGCGCAGACCAGCGACCCCGCCACCACCGGTCGCGGAGCGGGCCCGACCGGTGCCCCGTTCGCCCGGAACCCGCGCCCGCGCGCCGCCGCGTAGATCTGGCCGCGGCCCGGGTCGGCGACCACCCCGACGGCCGGGCCGGAGGGGTCGACCAGGGCCAGGCTGTACGCGCACCAGGGCAGCCCGGCCACGTAGTTCGCGGTGCCGTCCACCGGGTCGACGACCCAGCGCATCGGCGCGTGCCGGGCGGCCGGGTCGGCGCCGTACTCCTCGCCGACGACCGGGAACGTCGGGAACTCCGCGGCCAGCACCCGGCGCGTGTGGCGCTCCAGCGTGCGGTCGGTGTCGGTGACCCAGTCGAACGGGTTCGACTTGGTCCCGGTACTGGGCGGGCGACCGCCGTGGTCGTGTCCGATCGTCGCCGCGATGACCTCGGCGGCGTCGTTGGCCAGCCGCCCGGCCGCCTCCAGCGCGCGGGAGAGCAGCCCGGGTTCGACCGGTTCCGGCGTCGGGAGATGCGGGAGCGGTAACGAGGCGACCGTCATGTGGACCCACTGTCGTGGTGCGGGGTGGCCCGGTCGCGTCCGCGAGGTGACCGGCCGGCGCCCGCCCGGCCAACTCCGGGGCCGTACGCCGGGGGAGCACGCACTGTTGGCCGACTGTTGGACGACGGGTCACGCCGCCGACGGCACCCGGCGTCACCGCCGCACCAGGGTCTGCCCGGTGCGAGTCGCCATCGTGTCCGAATGCTTCCTGCCCGTGGTCAACGGTGTCACCAACTCGGTCCTGAGGGTGTGCGAGCACCTGCGCGCCGGCGGGCACGACGTGCTCGTCGTCGCCCCGGGCGCGGGCGAACCGGAGGACCACGGCGGGATCCCGGTGGTCCGGGTCCCGGCCCTGGAACTGCCGGTGGTCAACTCGATGCCGGTCGGCGTGCCGAGCCGGCGGATCCTCACCGCGCTGCGCGCGTTCCGGCCCGACGTCGTGCACCTCGCCGCGCCGTTCGTGGTCGGTGCCCGCGGCCTGGCCGCCGCGCGCCGGCTGGACGTGCCGACGGTGGCGGTCTACCAGACCGACGTGGCCGGGTTCGCCGGGTCCTACGGTCTCGGGCTGACCGCCCGGGCGGCCTGGCGCTGGACCTGCCGCCTGCACAACCAGGCCGACCGCACGCTGGCCCCGTCGAGCTGGGCCACCGGCGCGCTGCGCGACCGCGGGGTGGCGCGGGTGCACCAGTGGGCCCGCGGCGTGGACACCCGCCGCTTCACCCCGTCCCGGCGCTCGGCGGCCTGGCGCGCGCACCTGGCGCCGCGGGGGGAGCTGCTCGTCGGGTTCGTCGGGCGCCTCGCCCCGGAGAAGCAGGTCGAGCGCCTCGCCGTGCTCGGTGACCTGCCGGGTGTGCGGCTGGTCGTGGTCGGGGACGGGCCGAGTGCCGAACGGCTGCACGAGATGCTGCCGGACGCGGCGTTCCTCGGGCAGCGCGGCGGCGACGAGCTCGCCGACATCTACGCCTCGCTGGACGTGTTCGTGCACACCGGGCAGGCCGAGACGTTCTGCCAGGCCGTGCAGGAGGCGCTGGCCTCCGGCGTCCCGGCGATCGCACCGGACGCCGGCGGCCCGCGTGACCTGGTGCTGCCCGGGCTGACCGGCTACCTGGTCGCGCCGCGCCCGGACGGGGGCGAGCCCGGTGAACCCTCCACCGACGCGGCCGACCGCGAGCTGCGCGAGGCGGTGCTCGCACTGACCGACCCGGTGCGCCGGGCGGCGTTCGGGGCGGCCGCGCGGCAGTCGGTGCTGCGACGCACCTGGACCGCGGTCGGGGACGAGCTCGTCGCGCACTACGCCGGTGTCCTGCGCGAGACCGCGCACGCCGTGCCCGCGCACGCCGCGTGAGCCGGCGTCGTCGGAGCGGAGCGACATGAGGATCGTCCAGCTCGCGAACTTCTACGGCCCCCGTTCCGGTGGCCTGCGCACGGCCCTGACGGCGCTGGGCTCGGGCTACGTCGCGCGCGGGCACGAGGTCGTGCTCGTGGTGCCCGGCGCCCGCGCCCGCGACGAGCGGCTGCCCGGCGGCATCCGGCGGGTCGAGGTGCCGGCCCCGCTGCTGCCGGGCACCGGCGGCTACCGCGCGGTCGACCCGTGGCGGGTGACCCGGCTGCTGGAGCGGATGCGCCCGGACGCGATCGAGGTCTCCGACCGGCTCACCCTGCGCGGTCTGGGCGGGTGGGCGTCCCGGCGCGGGGTGCCGAGCGTGGTCGTCTCGCACGAGCGCCTGGATCGCCTGCTCGACCAGTTCCTGCTCCCGGCACGGCCCGCCCGGGCACTGGCCGACCTGGCCAACACCCGGATGGCCGCGGCCTACGACACCGTCGTGTGCACGACGTCGTTCGCCCGAGCCGAGTTCGACCGGATCGGCGCGGCGAACGTGCGCCGGGTCCCGCTCGGGGTGGATCTGGCGACGTTCTCCCCGCGCCACCACGACGCCGGGCTGCGCCGTGACCTCGCCGGTGGCGCGGGCACGCTGCTGGTGCACTGCGGCCGGCTCTCGCCGGAGAAGCACCCCGAGCGCAGCATCGACACCGTCGCCGCGCTGCACGACGCGGGTGCCTCGGTCCGCCTGGTCGTGGCCGGGGACGGGCCGCGGCGGGCCGCCCTGGAACGGCGTGCGTCCGGGCTGCCGGTGACGTTCCTCGGGTTCCTCGGCGACCGCGCGCGGCTGGCCCGGCTGCTGGCCTCGGCGGACGTCTCGATCGCGCCCGGACCGCACGAGACGTTCGGGCTCTCCGCGCTGGAGGCGCTGGCCAGCGGCACCCCGGTGGTGGTCTCGCGGTCCTCGGCGCTGCCCGAGATCGTCACCTCGGCCCGGGGCCACCCGGTCTACGGCGCCTCCGCCGCGGACTCGCCGCAGGCCTTCGCCGCGGGCATCACCACCGTGCTGGCCGCCGACGAGGACGGGCGCCGGCACGCCGCCCGCTCGCGCGCCGAGCAGTTCGGCTGGCCGGAGTCGGTGGAGGGGATGCTCGCCAGCCTCACCGCCGCGGCCTGATCCCGGAATGTCGTCACACCGGCCGGCCGGGATCGGGGCGGCGAGCCTCCCGGCGCGGCCGTCCCGTCACCGGATGCCGCTCCGGCGGGCCGGCCCGGATGCGCAACGCCCTGCGCGAGCGCCTGCCCCGGGCGGTCCCCGTAGGGTCGGGGGCGTGTCCCGGGCCGATCTCGACAAGGATCCGCGCGACGTCGCCACGATGTTCGACGGCGTGGCGCGCCGCTACGACCTGACCAACACCGCGCTGAGCGGAGGCCAGGACCGCTACTGGCGCGCCCAGACCCGGCGCGCGCTGGCGCCCCGGTCCGGCGAGCGGGTACTGGACCTGGCCGCGGGCACCGCGGTGTCCACGGTGGAGCTGGCCCGCGACGGCGCGTGGTGCGTGGCCGCGGACTTCTCCCAGGGCATGCTGCGTGCCGGGTACCGCCGCGACGTCCCCAAGGTCGCCGCGGACGCGCTGGCGCTGCCCTTCGCCGACGCCTCGTTCGACGCCGTGACGATCTCGTTCGGCCTGCGCAACGTGGCCGACCCGGACGCCGGGCTGGCCGAGCTGGCCCGCGTCACCCGGCCCGGCGGGCGCCTGGTGGTCTGCGAGTTCTCCACGCCCACCTGGGCGCCGTTCCGCGTCGCCTACCAGGAGCTCGTGCTCGCCCGGGTGCTGCCCGCGATCGCCCGCGGCGTGTCCTCGAACCCGGATGCCTACCTCTACCTCGCCGAGTCGATCCGGGACTGGCCCGCGCAGCCGCGGCTGGCCGAACGAATCGGCGCGGCGGGCTGGGAGCGGGTCGCCTGGCGCGACCTGACCGGCGGTGCGGTGGCGCTGCACCGGGCGTTCAAACCCGCCTGAGGGCCCCGCCCGCCGGCCCCGCCGCGTGAGGTCCCGCCGCGGTACCCGCATCCGTGCGCGCACGTGCCGGTGGCACGGATTACACTTGCCCCGGAACTTCGTGAAATTCTTCACAAGGCCTGCGGACGTCCGGGGAGGGGAGCGCTCATGAGCAGCGGAGACGGCCCCCCACCAGGTCGTACCCGGAAATGAACTAAGGCTCGCCTGGGTCGTTCGTCACACGGGGACGCGCATAAGGTCCCCACCGATCGACGGCGTCGATCACAGACGGGCGGCGACGGAGCCGCGTCGTCCTCGACTACGAAGGTGTAGGAGATGCTCGATCCCTATCTCCCGCTCGTCCTGCTGTTCGCGCTTGCGGCGGGGTTCGCCCTGTTCTCGGTCGTGTCGGCGCCCTACATCGGTCCGCGCCGCTACAACAGCGCCAAGCTGGACTCCTACGAGTGCGGCATCGAGCCCTCGCCGGCGCCGGTGGTCGGCGGCGGCCGGATGCCCGTCGCCTACTACCTCACGGCGATGCTGTTCATCCTCTTCGACATCGAGATGGTCTTCCTCTACCCGTTCGCGGTGAGCGCGGACGTCTTCGCGGGCGCCGGGCTGGGCGTGTTCGTCCTGGTGGAGATCGCCCTGTTCATCGTCACGGTCGGGTTCGCCTACGCCTATGTCTGGCGTCGCGGCGGGCTGGACTGGAACTGAGCGCGAAGCTTGCGCAGCGCGCGTCGATACTGAAGGAGCGACACATGGGACTCGAGGAGAACCTGCCCAACGGCGTCCTGCTGACCAGCGTGGAGAAGCTGGTCAACTGGACCCGCAAGTCGTCGCTGTGGCCGGCCACGTTCGGCCTGGCCTGCTGCGCGATCGAGATGATGACCTCCGGCGCGCCGCGCTACGACCTGGCGCGCTTCGGCATGGAGGTCTTCCGGGCCTCGCCCAGGCAGGCCGACCTGATGATCGTCGCGGGCCGGGTCAGCAACAAGATGGCCCCGGTCCTGCGCCAGATCTACGACCAGATGCCCGAGCCCCGCTGGGTGCTGGCGATGGGCGTCTGCGCCAGCTCCGGGGGCATGTTCAACAACTACGCCGTCGTGCAGGGCGTGGACCACGTCGTGCCGGTCGACATGTACCTGCCGGGCTGCCCGCCGCGCCCGGAGATGCTGATGGACGCGATCCTCAAGCTGCACGCCAAGATCATGGACGAGCCCCTGGGCGCGAAGCGGGCCGCCGAGCTCGCCGAGAGCGGCCACCGCACGCCGATGGTGCCCTCGTCGGTGAAGTTCGCGCCGAAGTCCAAGCAGCTCGGGGCGCTGCGCAGCACCCGCAACCAGGACGTCCCGAACTACCTGGTGCCCGGCAGCGAGCCCCGCCCCAGCACTCCGCAGATCCCGACCGGGGGGACCCAGCGATGACCACCGGACCCGACGACCCCGGGACCACCGGCACCTCCAAGGACGACCGCGAGCGCACCGGCGACGCCCAGTCCTCGGCCGAGGAGAGCGGCGCCGACCTCGACCAGCAGCGCGCCGAGGGCGGCGAGAGCCCGGAGACCGGTACCCGTCCCGCGTCCATGGGCGGCGAGGTCCCGGTCGCGGCGACCCGCACCCGGTCGGGCATGTTCGGCGTCCGCGGCACCGGCGACACCTCCGGCTTCGGCGGCCTGCGCCTGCCCGGCTACGCCCCCGCCCCGGCCGAGCGGCCCTACGGCGGCTGGTTCGACGAGATGGCCGACGAGCTCGGCGCCGCGCTGGACCAGAACGGGATCCCCCGCACGGCGATCGAGCAGGTCACCGTCGACCGCGGCGAGATCACCTTCTACCTGCAGCGGGACCGGGTCGCCGAGGTCGCCCGCACCCTGCGCGACGACCCGGGCCTGCGCTACGAGTTCTGCTCGGCCGTGTCGGGTGTGGACTACAGCGCCCCGGACGGCGCGCCGGTGGACCGGCCGCTGCACGTCGTCTACCACCTGCTGTCGATGACCTACCGGCGCCGGATCCGGCTCGAGGTCTCGCTGGACTTCGACGACCCGCACGTGCCGAGCGTCGTCGAGACCTACCCGACCGCGGACTGGCACGAGCGCGAGACCTGGGACATGTTCGGCGTGATCTTCGACGGTCACCCGGCGCTGACCCGGATCCTGATGCCCGACGACTGGGACGGCCACCCCCAGCGCAAGAGCTACCCGCTCGGCGGCATCCCGGTGGAGTACAAGGGCGCGGAGATCCCTCCGCCGGACGAGCGGAGGGCGTACTCGTGAGCACCGCCGACGACATCCTTCCCGCGGAGGCGGAATGAGTACCGGACCCGAGTCGACGACCGACCCGTACACCGTGTCCCCACCTCCGGCGACCGAGCGGGAGACGACCGAGGGCACCGTGTTCACCGTCACCGGTGGCGACTGGGACACCCTGATCGACTCCGAGCACGACGACCGCATCGTGATCAACATGGGTCCGCAGCACCCGTCCACGCACGGCGTGCTGCGCCTGGTGCTCGAGCTCGAGGGCGAGACCGTCACCCAGGGCCGCGCGGTGATCGGCTACCTGCACACCGGCATCGAGAAGAACTGCGAGTACCGGACCTGGACCCAGGGCGTCACGTTCGTGACGCGCGCGGACTACCTGGCGCCGCTGTTCAACGAGGCCGCGTTCTGCCTCGCCACCGAGAAGCTCCTCGAGACCGAGGTCCCGCGCCGCGCGCAGCTGATCCGGGTGCTCCTGATGGAGATCAACCGGATCGGTTCGCACCTGGTCGCGATCGCCACCGGCGGGATGGAGCTCGGCGCGCTGACCGGCATGACCTCGGGGTTCCGCGAGCGCGAGGAGGTACTGCACCTGCTCGAGCACCTGACCGGGCTGCGGATGAACCACGCGTTCATCCGGCCCGGCGGGCTCGCCCAGGACCTGCCCGAGGACTGGGCGGAGAAGGTCACCGAGTTCCTCAAGCTCATGAACACCCGGCTGCCGGACTACGACAAGCTGCTCACCGGGCAGCCGATCTGGCGGGCCCGGATGGAGGGTGTGGGCTACCTGCCCGTCGACGGCTGCCTCGCGCTCGGCGCGACCGGCCCGATCCTGCGGGCGGCCGGGCTGCCCTGGGACCAGCGCAAGACCGAGCCGTACTCCTGCTACGAGGAGTTCGACTTCGAGGTTCCGACCGCGACCGAGGCCGACTGCTTCGCCCGCTACCGGCTGCGCATCGCCGAGATCCACGAGTCGCTCAAGATCATCGAGCAGTGCGTGGACAAGATCGAGCCCGGCCCGGTGATGGTGGCCGACAAGAAGATCGCCTGGCCGGCGCAGCTCTCGGTGGGCAGCGACGGCATGGGCAACACGCTCGAGCACGTCCGCAAGATCATGGGCCAGTCGATGGAGTCGCTGATCCACCACTTCAAGCTGGTCACCGAGGGCTTCCACGTGCCGCCGGGCCAGGCCTACTCGTGTGTGGAGTCCCCGCGCGGCGAGCTCGGCGCACACCTGGTCTCCGACGGCGGCACCCGCCCGGTCCGCGTGCACATGCGCGACCCCAGCTTCGTCAACCTGCAGACGATGCCGGCGATGAGCGAGGGCGGCCAGGTCGCCGACGTCATCGCGGCCGTCGCCTCGATCGATCCCGTGATGGGGGGTTGCGACCGATGACACCGTCGACGCAGCGGAGCGGAGGCGCACGATGACGCTGCCCGAGGGCACGCCGGAGACCAACAGCGCCTCGACGGCCGCGCCGGCCGAGCAGGTCTTCGAGGCCGTCGAGAGCGAGCAGTCGCCGGTCTCGCCGACGTTCGACGAGCTCACCCGCCGGCGCACCGAGGAGATCGTCGCGCTGTACCCGCAGGCGCGGTCGGCGTTGCTGCCGCTGCTGCACCTGGTGCAGTCGGTGGAGGGCCACGTCAGCGCCGACGGCATCCGCTACTGCGCCGAGGCGCTGGAGCTGAGCCTGGCCGAGGTCACCGCGGTGGTCACCTTCTACACGATGTACAAGCGCACCCCCTGCGGCGAGCACCTGGTCAGCGTGTGCACCAACACGCTGTGCGCGGCGCTGGGCGGCGACGACATCTACGCCCGGCTCCAGGAGCGTCTGGGCACCGACGGGCGGCCGCTGGGCCACGAGGAGACGGCCGGCGAGCCGGGCAGCCCGGGCTCGATCACGCTCGAGCACGCCGAGTGCCTGGCCGCCTGCGACCTGGGGCCGGTGCTGCAGGTCAACTACGAGTACTACGACAACCAGACCCCCGAGTCGGCGGTCGAGCTGGTGGACGCGCTGCGCCGTGGCGAGCGCCCGCAGCCGACCCGCGGCGCCCCGCTGACCGACCTGCGCACGATCGAGCTGGAGATCGCCGGGTTCTCCGACGACACCGACGCCCGCGTGGCGGGCCCGTCCTGGGCCGTCGAGTCCGTGCGCGGCGCCCAGATCGCGCAGGACAACGGCTGGGTCGCCCCCGCGATGCCGGACGTGCCCCCGGCGATGCCCGCGCTACCGGAGAAGAAGTGATCGCATGAGCGCTCCGAACTCTGAGGCCACCCGCAGGCCGGACCCCCTGACGCCGGTGCTCACCCGCCGGTGGCTGTCCCCGCGCTCGTGGTCGATCGAGACCTACGAGCAGCTCGAGGGCTACTCCTCGCTGCGCACCGCGTTCGCCGCGCACCCCGACCAGCTGATCCAGCTGATCAAGGACTCCGGGCTGCGCGGCCGCGGCGGGGCCGGGTTCCCCACCGGCATGAAGTGGGGCTTCATCCCGCAGGACGACGGGTCCGGCAAGGGCCCCGGCGCCAAGCCCAAGTACCTGGTGATCAACGCCGACGAGGGCGAGCCGGGGACCTGCAAGGACATCCCGACGATGATGGCCGACCCGCACTCGCTGATCGAGGGCTGCATCGTCACCAGCTACGCGATCCGGGCGAACTTCTGCGCGATCTACGTGCGCGGCGAGGCGATCCACTGCATCCGCCGGCTGCGCGCCGCGGTCGCCGAGGCGAAGGCCAGGGGCTACCTCGGCCGCGACATCCTCGGCACCGGCTTCGACCTGGAGATCGTGGTCCACGCCGGCGCCGGCGCCTACATCTGCGGCGAGGAGACGGCGCTGCTGGACTCCCTCGAGGGCCGGCGCGGCCAGCCTCGGCTCAAGCCGCCGTTCCCGGCCACGTCCGGGCTCTACTCCTCGCCGACCGTGGTGAACAACGTGGAGACGATCGCCTCGGTGCCGGCCATCGTCACCGGCGGCTCGGCCTGGTTCCGCACGATGGGCCGCGAGAAGAGCCCCGGCCCGAAGATCTACTCGGTGTCCGGGCACGTCGAGCGCCCCGGCCAGTACGAGGCCCCGCTGGGCATCACGCTGCGCGAGCTGCTGGAGCTGGCCGGCGGGATGAAGGACGGGATCCCGCTGAAGTTCTGGACCCCGGGCGGCTCGTCGACGCCGCTGTTCACCGCCGAGCACCTCGACACGCCGCTGGACTTCGAGGGCGCCGCCGAGGCCGGGTCGATGCTGGGCACGACCGCGGTCATGGTGTTCAACGAGACCGTGTCGGTGCCGTGGGCGGTCATGAAGTGGACCGAGTTCTACAAGCACGAGAGCTGCGGCAAGTGCACGCCGTGCCGTGAGGGCACCTACTGGCTGCTGCAGATCCTGGAGCGGATGGTGCACGGCGAGGGCACCGCCGCCGACGTCGAGACGATGCTCGACGTCTGCCACAACATCCTGGGCCGCTCGTTCTGCGCCCTCGGCGACGGGGCCACCAGCCCGATCACCAGCGCCATCCAGTACTTCCGCCAGGAGTTCCTGGACCTGATCGCGGAACAGCCCGCGGTGCAGCGCCCGGACCAGCTGGCGGACGTGCAGCGGACCAACGCTACCGAGCTGACCGGAGTCTCCGCATGACACTCGCTCCCGAGGGGAAGACCGACGCGCCTCCCGAGGGCCACGTCCGGCTCACGATCGACGGGCGGGAGATCGACGCGCCCAAGGGCGAGATCCTGATCCGCACCTGCGAGCGGCTCGGGATCATCGTTCCGCGCTTCTGCGACCACCCGCTGCTGGACCCCGCGGGGGCCTGCCGGCAGTGCCTGGTCGAGGTCGAGATGGGCGGCCGGCCGATGCCCAAGCCGCAGGCCAGCTGCACCATGACCGTCGCCGACGGGATGGTGGTCCGGACCCAGCACACCTCCGAGGTGGCCGACAAGGCGCAGCAGGGCGTGATGGAGCTGCTGCTGATCAACCACCCGCTGGACTGCCCGATCTGCGACAAGGGCGGCGAGTGCCCGCTGCAGAACCAGGCGATGTCCAACGGGCGCGCGGACTCCCGGTTCGTGGAGACCAAGCGGACGTTCGAGAAGCCGCTGCCGATCTCCTCGCAGGTGCTGCTCGACCGCGAGCGCTGCGTCCTGTGCCAGCGCTGCACCCGGTTCTCCGAGGAGATCGCCGGTGACCCGTTCATCGACCTGCTCGAGCGGGGCGCGAACCAGCAGGTCGGGATCGCGCAGGACGCACCGTTCCAGTCCTACTTCTCCGGCAACACGATCCAGATCTGCCCGGTCGGGGCGCTCACCAGCGCCGCCTACCGGTTCCGCTCGCGTCCGTTCGACCTGCGCTCGACGCCGAGCACCTGCGAGCACTGCTCCTCCGGCTGCGCGACCCGGATCGACTCCCGGCGCGGGACGACGCTGCGCCGCCTGGCCGGCAACGACCCGTCGGTGAACGAGGAGTGGCTCTGCGACAAGGGCCGCTTCGCGTTCCGCTACCTGCAGTCCGCGCAGCGGATCACCCGGCCGATGGTGCGCGGCGCCGACGGCGTGCTGGCCGAGACGTCCTGGACCGACGCGCTGGACAGGGCCGCCGCCGGGCTGCTCGCGGCGCGCGACGGCGGCGGGATCGGGGTCCTTCCCGGCGGTCGCCTGACCGTCGAGGACGCCTACGCCTACGCCAAGTTCGCCCGGGTCGTCGGCCGCACGAACGACGTCGACTTCCGGGCCCGCCCGCACTCGGCCGAGGAGCTGGAGTTCCTGGCCGCGCACGTGGTGGGCACCGACCCGGACCACGGCGGCACCAGCTTCGTCGCCCTGGAGGACGCGCCGGCGGTGCTCACCGTCGGGACCGACCCCGAGGAGGAGTCGGGCATCGTGTTCCTGCGTCTGCGCAAGGCGTGGCGCAAGAAGGGCCTGCGGCACTTCCAGCTCGGGCAGTGGACCACCGACGGCGCCCGCAAGACCGGCGCCACGGTGCTGCACGCGGTGCCCGGAGCCGAGGCCGCGGTGCTGAACGAGGCCGGTGCGGACGGCGGGACCGGCGCCGAGCTGGTCTCTGCGCTGAGCGCACCGGGTGCGGTGATCCTGGTCGGGGACCGGGCGGCCGAGTCGCCCGGGCTGTACTCGGCGGTCTCCGCACTGGCCGCGCGCACCGGCGCGACGATCGGCTGGATCCCGCGCCGGGCCGGCGACCGCGGAGCGGTCGAGGCCGGGGCGCTGCCCACCCTGCTGCCCGGCGGTCGGCCGGTCACCGACCCGAAGGGCCGGACCGAGCTGGAGCGGGCCTGGGGGATGGGCCCCGGCGAGCTGCCGGAGGCCCCCGGCCGGGACGCGGACGCGATCCTGGAGGCCGCCGCGAACGGCACGCTGGGCGGGCTGGTCGTCGGCGGGGTGGACCCGAACGACATGGCCGACCCGCAGGCCGCGCTCACCGCGCTGCGCGAGGTCGGGTTCCTGGTCAGCCTCGAGATCCACACCTCGGCGGTGACCGAGCTGGCCGACGTCGTGCTGCCGGTCGCACCGGACGCCCAGCGCGCAGGCAGCTACCTGAACTGGGAGGGCCGCCGTCGCGAGTTCGGCGTCGCCCTGGACGCCAGCGGCGTGCTGCCCGACTGCCGGGTGCTCGACACGCTCGGCGTGGAGATGGACCACGACCTGTTCACCCAGACCCCGGCCGCGGCCTGGGGCGAGCTGGAACGCATCGGATCGCGCCGCCCGGCCGGGTCGGCACCGCAGGCCACGCCCGGTGAGCCGGCCCGGCCCGGGTTCGGTCAGGCGGTGCTCGCGACCTCGCGCCAGCTCGTCGACGACGCGACGCTGGCGATGGACGAGCCGGCCCTGGCCGGCACCGCGCGACGGGCCTACGTCCGGGTGAACCCGGCGACCGCGGAGCGGCTCGGCCTCGCCGAGGGCACCGACGCGGTGGTCCGCAGCGACCGCGGCGCGCTCACGCTTCCGGTCGCGCTGGCCGATCTCCCGGACGGCGTGGTGTGGGTTCCCACCTGCTCGCCCGGCTCGCACGTCCGGCCCACACTCGGGGTCGGCCACGGTGACCTGGTCGGCGTCAGCCCGGCCGCTTCGAACGGGGGCGCGGCGTGACCGTCGAGGTGTTCCGGCACGCGGAGGTGGTCGCGGCCCTGCTGCCCACACAGCAGCCGGTGGATCCGGTCAGCGGGCTGACCCGGACCCAGCAGCTCCTGGCCGACGACCCGATCTGGCTGGTCCTGATCAAGGTCGTCGCGCTGTTCGGGCTGGGCGTCGTGCTCACCCTCTTCATGATCAACTGGGAGCGCAAGGTCGTCGGGCGGATGCAGCACCGGCCGGGCCCGAACCGGGTCGGCCCGAACGGCTGGCTGCAGTCGCTGGCCGACGGGCTCAAGCTGGCGTTCAAGGAAGAGATCATCCCGGTCCTGGCGGACAAGAAGGTCTACTTCATCGCCCCGGTGATCTCCACGATCCCGGCCTTCGTCGCGCTCTCGGTGATCCCCTTCGGCGGCGAGGTCTCGATCTTCGGCGAGCCGACCGTGCTGCAGCTGGTGGACCTGCCGGTCGGCGTGCTGGTCGTGCTGGCCTGCAGCTCCATCGGCGTCTACGGGATCGTGCTCGGCGGCTGGTCGTCGGGCTCGCCGTACCCGCTGCTGGCCGCGCTGCGCAGCGCCGCCCAGGTGATCTCCTACGAGATCGCGCTCGGGCTGTCGATCGTGGCCGTGGTGCTCTACAGCGGCTCGATGTCGACCGCGGACATCGTCGAGAAGCAGGGCGGCGGCTGGTACTTCTGGCTCCTGCTGCCCAGCTTCATCGTGTTCGTGATCTCGATGGTCGGGGAGACCAACCGGGCCCCGTTCGACCTGCCCGAGGCGGAGTCCGAGCTGGTCGGCGGGTTCCACACCGAGTACTCGTCGCTGAAGTTCGCGCTGTTCTTCCTGGCCGAGTACGTCAACATGGTCACCGTCTCGGCGCTCGCCACGACGCTCTTCCTCG
>CBIHNM010000057.1:0-18804 GCA_966211265.1 uncultured Pseudonocardia sp. | reverse complement strand
CGGTCGCGCCGGCAGCGGCGCCGTCCCCGGGGGCGGGCGAGGACCCGCCGCCGCCGTGGCCCAGCTGTCCGGGCTGCGCGCACCCGCCGGCCACGGCCAGCACCAGCAGTGCCGCCACCGCGCCGCCCGTCGTGGCGCGGGCGCGTCCGATGCTCGTCACCGGTGATCACCTCCGCGGGGCGAGGGTAGACCGGTGCGGCGCGGCCCGTGCGGGCCGGGCCGCTCACCGCGCCGGAGCTGCCGGTCGTGAGCACGGGCCCGGTCGCGGTCCACCGCCGCGGGCTCACCACCGCAGGGGCAGGCGGGTGAGCCCGTTGATGAAGTTCGACGTCAGCCGGCGCGGCTCCCCGTCGAGCTCGACGGCCGGTAGCCGGGTCAGGAACCCGGTGAAGAACACCCGCATCTGCAGCCGCGCGAAGTGCGCCCCCAGGCACAGGTGCGGGCCCTGCCCGAACGCGAGGTGCTCGTTCGGCGTGCGGCCGATGTCGAAGGTGTCCGGGTCGGGGAACCGGCGCTCGTCGCGGTGCGCCGAGCAGTGGTAGACCACGACCTTGTCCCCGGCCGCGATCTCCCGTCCGGCCAGGGTGAGGTCGCGCGTCGCGGTGCGCCGGAACGTCAGGACCGGTGGGGAGAAGCGCAGCATCTCCTCGATCGCGCCGGGCAGCAGCGACAGGTCACCGCGCAGGCGCCGGTAGGCCTCCGGGTGCTCGACCAGGGCCAGGACCCCGCCGGGCAGCGCGCTGCGCACGGTGTCGTTGCCGGCGATCACCAGCAGGAAGAAGAACATCTTCAGCTCGGCGTCGGTGAGGCCCTCACCGTCGGTCCCGGCGCCCCGGACCAGCGCCGTCATCACGTCGTCGGCGGGCTCGCGGCGCTTGCGGGCGGCGAGCTCGGCGGCGTAGCCGAACATGTCGGCCAGCGCCGCGGGCGAGCGCGGGTTGAGCGGGCGGCCCCGGTCGTCGGTCTGGACCTCGGCGTGCTCCGGGTCCTGGTAGCCGATCACCCGGTTCGTCCAGCGCAGCAGCTCCGGGCGGTCGGCCTCGGGCACGCCGAGCAGGTCGGACAGGTTCTGCAGCGGGAACTCGTCGGTGACCTGCGAGGTCAGCTCGCACCGGCGGTCCGCGGCGACGGCGTCGAGCAGCCGCCCGGCCCGCGCGGCCACCACGTCGGCGAACGCCTCCATCCGCCTGCGGGTGAACGCGCCGGTGACGAGCGTGCGCAGCCGGACCTGCTCCGGCGGGTCCATGTTCAGGATCATCCGGCGGATGAAGGGCAGGTCCTCGGGGTCCGGGTCGCGGATCTGGGTGGCCCCGAGCGAGGACGAGAAGTCGTGCGGGCTGCGCAGCACGTGCCGGACGTCGTCGTAGCGGGTCACGGCCCAGAAGCCCGGCCCGGCCGGCCAGTCCCCGACCGGGTGCTCGTCCTGCCAGGACACCGGGTCGTGCTCGCGCAGCCGGCGCAACGCCGCGTGCGGGACACCGCGGGCGAAGACCCGCGGGTCGAACACGTCCCCCGCCGCCGGCGCGCTCACCCCTGCTCCTCCGGCATGCTGCCGGGGCGGGAGTTCGCCACCTCGATCAGCGTGTCGGCGTGGCAGGCCTGCTCGGGGTCGCACCAGCAGCACAGATCGTGCCCGGCCAGCTCCCGGCGCGCCTTCTCGACGAGATCGGGCCGGGACAGCAGCCAGCGCCGGTGCTCGGCCATCGCGGGTCCGCGGCCCATCTCGCGGACGTCGAACGGGTTGCCCCAGGGGCCGGGCCGGGTCACCAGGACCGCGCCCTCGGGCTTGCGCCAGCCCTTCGTGCGTCGCAGCCGGATCCGCCGCGGACCCCTCGTCGCGCCCGGCCGGGCTCCGTCGTCGTCGGCCATGCGGCGACCGTAGGCGTGCCGGGTGCCCCGGGAGAAGTGGCGTCCCACCGGCGACGGCGGCCCGGCCCGGCGACGTGCCCCGGATCACCGGGAATCGATTTGCGCCGCGCAACGTTCCGGAGGAAGCTTGCGCTCAGCAACTAATTGCGTGATACACGCACTTCCATCCAACTTCTTCGAGGAGGCTCGGTGAGCATCACCGAGACCGGGGGCGTGCCCGCGGAGGCCGGCGACGGGGTGACCCAGGACGACCTGGACGTCGCCGACGCGGTCGTGCGCGAGCTGTTCATGCTCATCCGGCAGGTCAAGCGCTCGGCCGAACGCCACCGCCCGGAAATGATCGTCGACATGGCCGGCTACCACGTGCTGGCCTATCTCAAGATCGAGGGACCGCAGCGGGCCGTCGAGATGGCGTCCGCGTTCGGGTCCGACCCGTCCACGATCAGCCGGCAGGTGTCCGCCCTGGTCAAGTCCGGGCTCGTCGAGCGCCGGGCCGACCCCGGTGACGGGCGGGCCAGCCTGCTCGCCGCCACCGACGAGGGCGTGCGGGTCATCGAGACCGAACGCCACCGGCGCGCGCGGGTGATCGCCTCGGTGCTCTCGGGCTGGTCGCCGGACGACCGCGACGCCCTCACCTCGCTGCTCGCCCGCTTCCGCGACGACTACCAGTCATTCGAGAACCAGGGAGAATCCTGATGTCCACCGCTGCCGCCCCGACAGCGGCGCCCGCGGCCCCCGGGGCCGACGGGGAGCTCAGTCACCGGCAGGTCCTGACGATCCTCGCCGGGCTCATGCTCGGCATGTTCCTGGCCGCGCTCGACCAGACGATCGTCTCCACCGCCATCCGCACGATCGCCGACGACCTGCAGGGCCTGAGCCTGCAGGCCTGGGCGACGACCGCGTTCCTGATCACCAGCACGATCACCACCCCGCTCTACGGCAAGCTCTCGGACATCTTCGGCCGCAAGCCGCTGTTCATGACCGCGATCTCGATCTTCCTGATCGGGTCGATCCTGTGCACCCTGGCCTGGTCGATGTACTCCCTCGCCGCGTTCCGCGCGGTGCAGGGCCTGGGCGCGGGCGGCCTGATGTCGCTGGCCCTGACGATCCTCGGTGACATCGTGCCGCCGCGTCAGCGCGCCCGGTACCAGGGCTACTTCCTGGCCGTGTTCGGCACCTCGAGCGTGATCGGGCCGGTCATCGGCGGCCTGCTCTCCGGCGTCGACACGATCGCCGGGATCGACGGATGGCGCTGGATCTTCCTGGTCAACGTGCCGATCGGACTGATCGCGCTGGTCGTGGTCGTCCGGGTGCTCAACATCCCGCACGTCAAGCGGCCCCGCCGGATCGACTGGCCGGGCGCGATCGCGCTGACCATCGGGCTGGTCCCGCTGCTGATCGTCGCCGAGCAGGGCCGCGAGTGGGGCTGGGCCTCCACCTCCGCGATCGTCTGCTACGTGATCGGGGCCGTCGGCATCCTCCTGTTCGTCGCGGCCGAGCACGCCTACGGCGACGACGCCCTGCTGCCGCTGCGGCTGTTCCGCAACGGCATCTTCTCCCTGTCGAGCATCATCAACACCCTGATCGGCATGGCGATGTTCGGCGGCATCGCGCTGCTGCCGCAGTTCCTGCAGATCGTGCACGGAGCCAGCCCGATCAAGGCGGGCCTGATGATGCTCCCGCTGATGGGCGGCATCATGATCTCCTCGATCGTCTCCGGGCAGCTCACCTCCCGGACCGGTCGGTACAAGATCTTCCCGGTGCTCGGCACCGCGTTCATCACGATCGCGATGGTGCTGATGTGGCAGCTGATCACCCCGGACATCCCGATCTGGGAGCTCGACCTGCTGATGGCGCTGCTCGGCCTGGGCCTGGGGCAGTGCATGCAGACCCTGGTGCTGGCCGTGCAGAACGCCGTCCCGGCCCGGGACATGGGCGTCGCGACGTCGTCGACGACGTTCTTCCGCCAGATGGGCGGCACGCTCGGCACCGCGGTCTTCCTGTCGGTGGTGTTCTCCACCGCCGGGGACCGGATCGGCGAGCAGATCCGCGCCGCGTTCGGCTCGCCGGGGTTCCGGTCGGCACTGACCGACCCGGCCGTGACCGGTGACCCGGCCAACGCCCAGGTGCTCGCCGGGCTGCAGGGCGGTCAGAGCGGCGCGCTGAGCTCGAGCGTACTGACCGACTCCTCGTTCCTGCAGCGGATCGACGCGCGCCTGGCCCAGCCGTTCCTGGCCGGGTTCACCGACTCGATGACGCTGGCCTTCCTGATCGCCGCAGGTGTCATCTTCGTGGCGTTCGTGCTGGTGCTGTTCCTCAAGGAGCTGCCGCTGCGCACGATGTCGGGCGCCCAGGCCGCGCTGGCCGAGGAGGCCGCGCGCCGGCGGGCCGAGGAGGGCGGCGACGCCGACGGCGAGATTCCCGCCGACGGCATCACGGCGCAGGACACCGACCGGGACGCGGTCCCGGCGGGGGCGCTCGCCACCGGTGGGGTGGTGGCGGCCGACCTCGCAGCCGGGGACCGGGACGGGGCCGGGCTCCGGGGCGGTCAGCGGACCGTCGCCGAGCTCGCCCGGGAGCACGGGGCCACGGCGTCGGGCAACGGGCACCCCGTTCCCGCCGGCCCCGGCGACGGCGGCGCACCGGCCGGCACCGACGCCGACGGGCCGTCGGTGACCGGTGTGGTGCACCGCGCGGACGGGACCGGGCTGCCCGACGCCGTCGTGACCGTCACCCACCTGTCCGGGCACCAGCAGGGCCGCACCACCACCGACCGGGACGGCCACTACCGGATCCCGCTCCCGGCCGGTGGCAGCTACCTGGTCGTGGCCATGTCCGGGGCGCTGCCCCCGGCCGCGGCGACGGTGACCGTCGACGGCGGCCCCGCCCGTCACGACGCGGTGCTGGCCGGCAGCAGCGGGGTCCGCGGCACGGTGCTCGACGCGGCCGGCAACGGCATCACCGGAGCGTCGGTCTCCCTGATCGACTCCCGGGGCGACGTGCTCGCCACCGGGCGCTCCGAGGGCTCGGGCGCGTTCGCCCTGACCGGGGTGCCGGAGGGCCGCTACACCCTCACCGGCGCCGGGGAGTCGTTCGACCCGGTCGCGGTCGGGGTGGACGTCCCCGGCGCGGGCACGGTCGAGTGCCTGCTGCGGCTCCCGCAGCGGGCCCGGCTCACCGGCCGGGTCAGCGCCGCCCCCGGCGGCGCCCCGGTGCCGCAGGCCCTGGCCACACTGCTCGACGCCGACGGCACGGTCGTGGGCTCGACGGTCTCCGGCCCGGAGGGCACGTTCGCCTTCGACGACCTGCCCGCGGGCACCTACACGCTGGCCACCAGCGGGTACGCGCCGGTGGCCACCGTGGTCACGCTGGAACCGGGCCGGGTGACGCACTCCGACGTGGAGTTCCCGCACCCCCTCGGCCGCGGCGACGCGGACCGCACCGCGGGCGTGCCCGGACCGGACCGCCGGGACTCCGGGGTGCCCGGCGCCACGCGCTGACCCACCGCAGGCCGCACGACGGCCGCCGGGCGCGCCCACCGCGCCGGGCGGCCGTCGTCGGTCGCACCTCGTGCCGTGCACGCCGTCGCGGCGGTCAGAACAGGTCGAGCGTCGGCGGCAGCACGCCCTCGAGGGCGAGCAGCCACTCCTTGGTCGCCCGGCCACCGCCGAACCCGCCCAGCCCGAAGCCGCGGGGCCCGTCCGAGGCGACCACCCGGTGGCACGGCACGACGACCGGGACCGGGTTCGAGCCCATGATCGCCCCGACGCCGCGGGCCGCGGTGTGGCCGTGCCCGACGTAGGCGCCGGAGAGGTCGGCGAGCTCGGCGTAGCCGAGCACCCTCCCGTAGCCGACCTGCGCGTACAGCGCCTGCAGGACGGTGCGCTGGGTGCCCGCGGTCAGGCGCCAGTCGATCGGGATCGTGAACTCGCGACGCCGCCCGTCGAGGTACTCCGCGACCTGCCCGGCCGCCTCGGCGACACCGTCCCCGTCCCGGACCGCGGCCAGGTCCAGACGCTGCGCCGCCCGCCCGACGACCTCCGGCTCGTCGCCGAACGCCACCAGGACCAGACCGGCCCCGGACGCGCCCAGGGTCAGCGCCCGCACCGGCGACGGAGCCGGCAGCACGGTCCAGGACAGGGTCACGTACCCATCCTGCTCCGAGCGGGCCCGGTGCGTCGTTCCCGCACCCGACGGGCCGCGGTCAGTCCGCGCGGACGCCGGTACCGATCGGGCAGGTGACGCCGGTGCCCCCGATGCCGCAGTAGCCGTTCGGCACCTTGGCCAGGTACTGCTGGTGGTAGTCCTCGGCGTAGTAGAACTGGGTCAGCGGGGCGATCTCGGTGGTGATCTCGCCGCGCCCGGCCTCGCGCAATGCCTGCCCGTAGACCTCGGCGCTGGCCCCGGCGCGCTCGCCCTGGCTCTCGTCCACGGTGTAGACCGCGGAGCGGTACTGGGTGCCGGCATCGTTGCCCTGGCGCATCCCCTGGGTCGGGTCGTGGCCCTCCCAGAACACCTTGAGCAGCGCGTCGTAGCTGACCACGGACGGGTCGAACACCACGAGCACGACCTCGGTGTGCCCGGTCATCCCGGTGCACGTCTCCTCGTAGGTCGGGTTGTCGGTGTAGCCGCCGGCGTAGCCCACCGCGGTGGAGTGCACACCGGCCGTCTGCCAGAACAGGCGCTCCGCACCCCAGAAGCAGCCCATGCCGAACACGGCGGTGGCCATGCCGGAGGGGAACGGCGGGGTCAGCCGGTTGCCGTTGACCGCGTGCGTCTCGGAGACCGGCATCGGGGAGTCCCGACCCGGGAGCGCATCCTCGGCCGCCACCATCTGAACCTTGTCGCGACCAAAGCCGAACACCATGCGGACCACGGTACGCGCCCGGTGGTGCCCGCTCGACCCGTGATGCCGGGACGCTCGTCCTGCCCGCGGCCGCCCCGGTCATCGGTCGGTCCGCGGCGCCCCCGCCGGTGGTGGACCCGCGGTCCGCGGCGACCGTGCGGGGCTACCCGAGGTCCCCGGTGGCCCGGGCCCACCCGAGCGTGTCGGTGTACTGCTGCCACCGGACGGCCCGCCCGTCGCGCAGGTCCCAGACGTGCGCGAACTGGAAGTCGATCGCGGTGCGGGTGGCGTTCCACGTCCCGAGGTAACGACCCTCCACCAGGACCGTGTCCCCGCATCCGCTCACCCGGCCGATCGCGAGCCGGAAGTCGGTGGTCTCGGCGGCCAACCGGGCGAACACCCCTTGGACGACCTCGGACGGGCCGTGCAGCGCCCGCCCGGTCCAGAACGTCGAGTTCTCCGCCTCGAACCACTCGAGGTCGTCGTCGAACAGGGCGACGACGGTCTCGACGTCGCCTCGTCCGAACGCCTCGTACGCCTGCTCGACCAGTGACACGTTGTCGGCCATCGGGACCTCCTCGTCCGTGGTCCTCCCAGACCACCACCGGATCGGCAGCGGGAAATCGTCACGGTTGAGGAAGTCCGGCTCCGTCCTCACGGACGGCGCGGTGACGCCCGGTCTACAGCGCGATCGCCGCGCCGACGCCGCTGCGCGGGTCCACCGCCGCACGCAACGCCGGGCCGCCCCCGCGCCCGACCGCACACATGCGGCCCAGCGACCAGGGCCCGGCGTCGTCGACGGCGTGGCCGCGACGGCGCAGCTCGGCCAGTGCCTGCTCCCCCAGCCGGGACTCCACGACCAGCCCGTGCGGCTCCCAGCCCCGCGGCGCGAACGACGCCGGGAACGCCGTCGAGTGCCAGGTCGGGGCGTCGATCGCGGCCTGCAGGTCCAGGCCGGCGCGGGTGTGGGCGAGCAGGAAGCACAGCTGCCACTGGTCCTGCTGGTCGCCGCCGGGGGTCCCGAACGCCACCCGCGGCTCACCGCCGGACAGCGCCAGCGACGGGCTCAGCGTGGTCCGCGGACGGCGGCCCGGGACCAGCGAGCTGGGCAGGCCCTCCTCCAGCCAGAACATCTGCGCGCGGGTGCCGAGGCAGAAACCGAGCTCCGGGATCGCCGGCGAGGACTGCAACCATCCCCCGGACGGCGTCACCGAGATCATGTTCCCGGCCGCGTCGACGACGTCGACGTGCACGGTGTCGCCGCGCGCCACACCGTGCCGGCTCACGGTCGGCTCGCCGGTGCCCGGGCCCTCGGTGCCGGTACCGCGCCCCGCTCCCGGGGTGGCCGCGTAGCGCCCGATCCGGGGCTCGCGTCCACCCGGGGCGCCGGGGCGCAGCGTGCCGTCCGAGGTGTCGCCGATCAGCGCCCGGCGGGCGTCGGTGTAGGCGTCCGAGAGCAGCTCGGCCATCGGCACCGGCGCGCTGTCGCCGTACCAGGCCTCGCGGTCGGCGAAGGCCAGCTTGGCCGCCTCGGCCGCGACGTGCACGGTGTCCGCGTCCGCCACCCCTGCGTCGAAACGCAGGTCCGCGCCGTCGAGCAGGCGCAGCTGCTGGGCCAGCACCGGGCCCTGCGACCACGGCCCGCACTTGGCCACCGACCAGCCGCCACCGGCCGGGACGACCAGCGCGTCCTCGTAGGTCGCCGACCAGCCGGCCAGGTCGTCGGCGACCAGCAGCCCGGCGTGGTCACGCCCGGTCTCGTCGCGCACCGGGGCCCGGCAGAACCGTTCGATCTCCTCGGCGACGAACCCGCGGTACCAGGCGTCGCGGGCACCGTCGATCCGCGCCTCGCGGCTCGGCCCGCGAGCGGCGTCGAGCAGGCGCCGCCAGGTCGCGGCCAGGCCCGGCAGCCGGATCGTCCCGCCGGGCTCGGGGACCCGCCCGCCGGGCAGCCACTGCGCCGCCGACGACGGCCAGTGCGCGCGGAAGTGGTCGGCCACCGTGGCGATGGTCGCCGGGACCCGCGGGACCAGCGGGACGCCCGAGGTGGCGTAGC
Organism: uncultured Pseudonocardia sp.; assembly: GCA_966211265.1. Lineage (GTDB taxonomy): Bacteria > Actinomycetota > Actinomycetes > Mycobacteriales > Pseudonocardiaceae > Pseudonocardia. Next base: position 10,033 of record CBIHNM010000057.1, on the reverse strand, counting down.
CCAGCGCGGGCTCGAGCACGTCGGCCAGCTCCCAGGTGCCGTGGTCACGCAGCAGGGTCAGCCAGCCGTCCCAGGCTCCGGGGACGGTCGCGGCGAGCAGCCCGGTGCCGGGCACGATCTCGCAGCCCTCGCCGCGCAGCCGGTCGACCGTCGCGGCGGCCGGGGCGCCGCCCTGCGCGCAGAGCACCCGCGGCGCCGGGTCGGAGGCGGTGACGAACACCGCGGGCATGTCCCCACCCGGGCCGCACAGGTGCGGTTCGGCGACCTGCAGCACGAACCCGCACGCCACCGCGGCGTCGAAGGCGTTGCCGCCGCGGGCCAGCACGGCCGCGGCCGCGGCCGTGCCGAGATGGTGGGTGCTGCTGACCGCCCCCGAGGGGCCCAGACGTTCGTATCCGCGCGGTGCCACCGCAGCATCCTCACATCGCCGCGCCGGAGCCCCTACAGCTCCGACACCAGCGGCACCTCGCGGACCCGGTCCGAGGACATCCACTCGCGCAGCGCGTACGTCGCGGCCACGTCGTCGGCGTTGTAGGCCAGCAGCCGCTCGCGCTGGGAGCGCTCGGGCTCGCCGCCGTCCATCCCGACCGCGTCGCGGTACCAGCGCATCGAGTTCTCGCCGCCGGCCTCGGGGTCCCGCCACGCGAACCCGGCCGCGGGCGCGATCTTCTTGAGCCCCTTGCCGTGGGTGCACAGGAACCAGCGCGAGACGACGGCGAACAGGTCGACCCAGCCCGGGTCGTCGATGAACGCCTGGACCTGTGCCGTCGTCGGCATCCCGGGCTCGTCGGCGAAACGGGCCGCCGAGGCCAGCATCCAGCGGTTCTCGGCCTGCTCGTTGTAGCAGTACGCGGCGAAGGTCCGGCCGCTCGCGCGGGCGGCGTCGCGCACGCCGGTCAGCCACGCCCAGAACTCCGCGAACGAGCGCCCCTCGTCGGGGGTGGGCAGCGGCTCCCAGGTGGCGAACGCGCGGTAGCCGGGCTCCTCGTCACCGCCGCGGCGGCCGCCCGGGTAGGCCAGCAGCGCGCCCCACAGGTAGGCCCCGGCCTCGCCGAAGCTCTCCATGTCCACGTCCACCTCGACGTCGGCACGCGGCACCGGCACCGACTCCGACCGGCGCACGACGCTGCGTCCCTGACGCCGGGCCCTGGCCAGCGCGACCAGGTCCGCGAACGGCGGACCGGGCAGCGGCACCGGCAGCTCGGACGGCACCGGGCCGGCCGGGTCCAGCTCGGCCAGCGCCGCGACCGTGCCGACCCCGGCCGTGCGCAGCAGCCGACCGGTCTCCCCGTGCGCGACGATGCTGACGTCGTCGGCCGCCTCCAGCTCCGCCTCGCAGGTGGGCCACCACGGGCAGCGCCGGCACTCGGTGATCCGGGACGGCGCCGCCAGCGCCGCACGCCCGGCCGCGGCCGCCTCGGCGACGGCGCGGCGGTCGGCGAACCGCGCGTCGTACTCGGCCATCGTGCCCCGGCCGCCGGGCCAGTGACCAGCGTGCAGGTCGTGCCAGACGACCACGTCGGCATCCATCCCGATCACACCGCCGACCGGGGCGTGCCGGCCCGCGGGCGCCCAGCCCGCGGCCTCGATCATCCGGGTCAGCTGGGCCAGTGCGAGCAGGTCGCGCGGCGAGGAGCGGACCTTGCGGTCCGGGTCGGTGCGGGCCCGCTGCGGGTACGGGTCGGTGACCGCGGTGGTGCGCGCGCCCTCCCCCGGGTCGGTGATCCGGCGGCGGACCACCAGCAGCGGGACGTACCCGCCACCGGGCACCGCGACCAGCAGGTCCGCGCCGCCGCGCCGGCCGGCCGCACGATCGAGGGGCAGCACCGCGTCCCAGATCAGCGGCGCGCCCTCGGCGACCAGCACGGCGGTGCGCGCGGCGCGGGCCGCGGCCGGCCCGGACACCTCGACCGCGCGCCAGGACGGCCCGGTCGCCGCCGCCAGCGTGGCCCCGATCCGCTCGCGGTGCTCGGAGGCGTCGGCCCGGCGCTGTTCGAGCGCGGGGTCGGGCAGCGCGCGCGGCGCGCTCGCGGCCGACGGGTCGTGGTCGAGGTGGACCCGGCGGCGGCACCGCGTCAGGGCCCCGGCGTCCAGCAGGACACCGGGACGGCCGGCGCCGTCCCCGGACGCCCGCGCGGCCTGGTCCCCGATCATGGTGCTCACAGCTGAGCAGGGTAGAGACCGACCCCGACAGTGTGCAGGTGCAGCACCGCTTTTCGCCCTGGCACGGTGCCGATCCGGAGGTCCGCTCCGCACCCGCGCGGTGCGGCGCCTTCGCCCGCGGTGGCGAGCACCCTAAGCTGCGGCGATCATCGTGGTTACCCGATTGCGGAAGGACAGGACATGGGACTGCTGCGCAGGAAGCCGAGCGCGGGTGAGCGTGCCGCCGAGGCGACCCGGGAGGCGGCGGTCACCGCTTCCGAACACGTTCAGGACGCCGTCGGTTCGGCCGGCGCGCGGGTGCGCGAGGCCGCCGGGACGACCCGCGACCGCGCCGACGCGGCCGCCGGGAAGCTGAGCCGCAAGGCCGACAAGGCACGGGCACGGGCCGAGGCCGCGGGCAAGCGCGCGGACCGGGCCACACGCAAGGCCGGCAAGCGCGCGGCGACCGCGAGCAAGCGCGCCCGCAAGGCAGCCGGCACCACGCCGACGCAGGGAGGGGCCACGGTGGACAAGGCGAGCCTCAAGGCCGACCGTCAGATCGCGAAGCTGCAGGCCAAGGCCGACAGCGGCGCACGCAAGGCCGAGGCCAAGGCGCAGAACAACGCGACGAAGGCCCAGGTCAAGAACGAGCAGGCGCAGCTCAAACAGGCCGAGCGCGAGCGCCAGGCGAAGGAGTGGAACGCGGCGAAGGCCAAGCGCTACGTCGCCGTCGGCAAGGTGGTCGCGCCGCTCCTGGCGCCCTACGCGATGGCCGCCGCGGGCACGCTGCGCCACCGCTGGGACGACCACCGCTCGCGGCGGCTCGGGGTCTCCCCGGACGAGCTCGGCAGCTACAGCGGGCGCGGCGGGCAGCTGCACGCCCGGCTGTCCCGGATCGCCCGCTCGCTCGACGAGCTCGAGGCCGACGGCACGACCGGGCGCAACCCGGAGGCCGCGCGGTTCGTCACGACCCACCGTCCGCGCCTGCACGACTTCGCCGCCGCGGTGCGTGCGGCCGAACAGATGCCGACGCACCGCCGCAAGGCCGCCTACCGGGCCGTGTCCAACGACCTGGACCGGATCGAGGTCGAGCTGCTGTCCTTCCTCGGCGTCCGCGCCTGAGCCCACCGGGACGCCACGTCCAAGGTCGCGCCGCGGGTGACTCATGCGGATCGGGTTCCGGTGGGCGGAACTTTATCCGCATGAGTGCCACGTCCGGGGGTGCCGCGTTCGGGGTCGGGTCAGTGGGGCCCGGCGCGGTAGGCCTCGAGCAGCCGTAGCCACACCTCGCTGATCGTGGGGAACGCCGGCACCGCGTGCCACAGCCGCGACAGCGGCACCTCCGCGACGACGGCGATCGTCGCGGCGTGCACCATCTCGGCCACGTCCTGGCCGACGAACGTCAGCCCGACCACGATCTCGCGTTCGGTGTCGACCACCATCACCGCGCGCCCGGAGTAGCCGTCGGAGTGCAGCGCCGACCCGGCGACCGCGATGTCGATCTCCACCGCGCGCACCGGGATGCCCTGTCCGCGCGCCTGCGCCGTGGTCAGGCCGACGGCGGCGACCTCCGGGTCGGTGAACACGACCTGCGGCACCGCCCGGTGGTCGGCGGTGGCGGCGTGCTCGCCCCACGGCCCGGTGGCCGGCGTGGCCCCGGCCGCGCGGGCGACGATCGCGTTCGCCGCGATCCGGGCCTGGTACTTGCCCTGGTGGGTCAGCGGGGCCCGTCCGTTGACGTCGCCGACGGCGTAGAGCCAGTCCCCCTCGACGCCCGTGACCAGGCCGGAGTCGTCCACCGCGAGCTCGCCCGGGCCGATCCCCACCGTGTCCAGCCCGGCGTCCCGGTCGGCCGGGCGGCGGCCGGTGGCCACCAGGAGCTCGTCCACCTCGATCGTGTCCGCACCGGCGGTCAGCGCGATCGCCGCGCCCGCGGCCGCGACCCGGTCCAGGCCCTGGTCCAGGCGGACGTCCACCCCGGCCGCGCGCAGCCCGTCGGCGACCCGCTCACCGGCCACCGGCTCGGTCGAGGGCAGCAACCGCCCGCCCCGGTTGAGCAGGGTGACCGCCGACCCGAGACGGGCGAAGGCGAGCGCCATCTCGCACCCGACGACCCCGCCACCGAGCACGCCCAGCCGCGCCGGGACGGTCGTGGCCGAGGTCGCCTCGCGCGACCCCCAGGTCCGGACGCCGTCGAGCCCGGGCACCGGCGGCGGCACCGGCACGCTGCCGGTGGCCAGCACGACGGCGCGGCGCGCGTGCACCGTGCTCGTCGACCCGTCCGGTGCGGTGATCGCGACGGCGCGCTCGCCGGCGACCCGACCGTGCCCGCGCAGCAGCGTGATCCCGGCGCCCTGCACCCAGGAGACCTGCCCGTCGTCGGACCAGTCCGAGGTGAACGACGTCCGCCGGGCCAGCACCGCCTCGACGTCGAGGTCCGCGGTCGCCCCGGACAGCCGCCGGGCGTCGGCGACGGCCTGCGGGGTCCGCAGGAGCGCCTTCGACGGGATGCACGCCCAGTAGGAGCACTCGCCGCCGACCAGCTCGGACTCCACGATCGCGGCGCTGAGGCCGCCCCGGTTCGCGTAGTCGGCCGCGTTCTCCCCGACCGGGCCGCCCCCGATCACCACGACGTCGAAGGTCTGCTCGTTCTCGGTCATGGAACCCGCCTTCCCCGATGCGGGCCGCTCCACGCCTGCCGCCCCGTGAGTGGCAATGGTCGTCCACACGACGATCGCCCCTCACGGGGGTCGGATCCTCAGTGGTGCTGCGCCGCGACCGCCTCGACGACGGTCTGGTCGCCGCCGCGCAGCTCCAGCGTGGCGCCGGCCGTGCCCGGGGACTCCAGCAGCGCCGCCAGCACGGCGGCGGTGTCGTCGCGGGTGACCTCGTCCCGGTCCACCGGCGGCGGCGCGAGCAGCACCTTGCCGGTGCCCGGGTCGTCGGTCAGCTTCCCGGGGCGCAGGATCGTCGCGTCCAGGTTCGGGTCGGCGCGGATCGCCTGCTCGGCCGCCTTCTTGGCCGCGATGTAGGCCGCCCACACCTCGCCCCGCTCCGGGTCCGGCTCCTCGTCCACGCCGGTCGAGGACACCAGCAGGTAGCGGCGCACGCCGGCCTTCGCCGCCGCGTCGGCGAGCAGGGTCGCCCCGGCCCGGTCCACGGTGTCCTTGCGTTCGGTCCCGCTGTCCGGCCCGGCGCCGGCGGCGAAGACGACGGCGTCGGCGCCGTCGAGGTTCTCGGCGAGCTCCGCGATCGAGATCGTCTCCAGGTCCGCGACGACCGGCCGGGCACCGGTCGCCGTCACCTCGTCGGTGTGCTCGGGGTTGCGCACGAGCGACACCACCGTGTGGCCCTGACCGGCCAGCGTCGTCGCCAGCCGCCGAGCGATCTTCCCGTGTCCACCTGCGATCACCACGTCCATGGGGACAACGCTAAACGGCGGCGGAAGCCCCCGCCTGTTCCGGAGTGCGGTGCGGGCGGAGGGTCCAGAGCACGGTCATCCGCGTCGTCTCGCGTCCGGAGCCGTCGGTGACCGTGACCTCGACCTCGAACTCCGGCCGGGTCCCGCCCTCCAGCTCGGCCAGGACGTCCCCGGCCGGACGGGTCAGCACCGCTTCGGCGCGCAGGTCCCCCTTGGCGAGCCTGAGGTACCCGATCTCGGAGCGCACGACCAGCGGCGTCGCCACCGCGCCCGCCGAGGCGAACGCGGCCAGACCGACCGCGCCGGAGGCGGTCTCGCCCAGCCCGAAGATCACCGCCGCGTGCGGCCCGCCGACGTGGTTGTGCTGGTCCGAGCGGTCCGGCAGGACCGCCACCGCCCGCTCCGTCGTGATCTCCCCGAACTCGATCCCGGCCGTGGAGACCCAGGGCACCGCCGTCGTCATCGCCTCGGCCACCCAGCTCGCGTCATCCGTCATGCCGCGATGTTACTGCTCGGTAGGCCCGCCGTCGCGTCCCGAGGACCGCCGATCGAATGCGTCCTTTTTGTCTGTTCTATCGATAAACGAGAACCGACCCCCTTGTACGAGATCTGCGGTGGGATTGAGATCAGTGTGATCCCGGGCACGCACCGGCGGTCCCGAACCGTCGACCACCGCTCCCACCTCATGCGCCTCGCGGCGCATCCGACGCCAGGAGGTACACACGTGAAGGCCGTGCGGGTACACGGGTACCAAGAGGACCCCAAGCTCGACGACATCCCCGAGCCCACGCTCCAGGGTCCCCTGGACGTCATCATCAAGGTCGGCGGCGCCGGCGTGTGCCGCACCGACCTGCACATCATCAACGGTGACTGGAAGGACATCCAGAACCCGAACCTCCCCTACGTGATCGGCCACGAGAACGCGGGCTGGGTGCACGAGGTCGGCGAGGGCGTCACCAACGTCAAGGTCGGCGACACCGTCATCCTGCACCCGCAGCCGTCCTGCGGTCTGTGCATCATGTGCCGCTACGGCCGCGACATGCAGTGCACCGGCGACGCGTTCTTCCCCGGCCTGTCGAACAACGACGGCGGCATGGCCGAGTACCTGCGCACCACGGCCCGGGCCTGCGTGAAGCTCAACCCGGACACGAACCCGGCCGACGTCGCCGCGCTGGCCGACGCCGGCATCACCGCCTACCACGCGGTGCGCAAGTCGGTCCCCTACCTCTACCCCGGCACCACCGCCGTGGTGCAGGGCGCGGGCGGGCTGGGCCACATCGGCATCCAGGCCCTGGCCGCGCTGACCGCCACCAAGATCATCGTGGTGGACAAGAACCCGGCCGCCCTCGAGCTCGCCAAGAAGATCGGCGCGGACGAGACGGTCGTCGCCGACGGCAACCACGTCGGGGCCGTGCAGGAGCTCACCGGCGGCGGCGCGACCGTGGTCTTCGACTTCGTCGCCGAGCAGGGGGCCGAGCTCGACGCCTGGCAGATGACCGGGCCGGCCGGCTACCAGTTCATGCTCGGCTACGGCGGCGAGTTCACGGCGCCGACGCTGGACTTCGTGGCCGGCGAGAAGAACGTGATCGGCAACATCGTCGGCACCTACAACGACCTCGCCGAGCTGATGGTCCTGGCCCAGGCCGGGAAGGTCACGCTGCACACCAAGCAGTACCCGCTGGACTCCGCCCTGGACGCGTTGCAGGACCTCGACGCGGGCAAGGTCCGCGGCCGGGCGATTCTCGTCCCCTAGTCCGCACGTCCGTACACACAACCTCTCCTACCCACCACCGAGCAGCGACGCAGCTGACGCAGGAGGAACACCACATGTACGAGAAGGATGGCGAGAAGTACTTCGTCGTTGACTCCCACAGCCACTTCTGGGACGCGTCCAAGGAGAACTGGGTACCCGGCGCCGAGCAGTACGCCAAGGGCTGGATCGACTGCTTCTACGGCTACCACCAGCTCGGCCCTCCCGAGACCCACTGGGACTGGGAGAAGTACCTCAAGGTCACGCCCGAGGACTTCGAGCGGGACATGTTCGTCGAGGGCCACGTCGACTACGCGATCTTCCAGTCGACCTACCTCAAGGAGTGGTACACCAACGGCTTCAACACCGTCGAGCAGAACGCGGCGCTGCTGGAGAAGTTCGGTGACCGGCTGATCGTCAACGGGCGGTTCGACCCGCGTGAGGGCGACGCCGGGCTCAAGCAGCTCGAGGCCGACGTGGCGAAGTACAAGCACAAGGGCGTCAAGCTCTACACCGCGGAGTGGAACGGCGACTCGCGCGGCTACAAGCTCACCGACCCGGAGGCCTACCGCTTCCTGCAGGCCGCGCAGGACCTGGGCGTCAAGAACGTCCACGTGCACAAGGGCCCGACGATCTGGCCGCTGGACAAGGACGCCTTCGACGTCGCCGACGTCGACCACGCGGCCACCGACTTCCAGGACCTGAACTTCATCGTCGAGCACGTGGGTCTGCCGCGGATCGAGGACTTCTGCTTCATGGCGGTGCAGGAGCCCAACGTCTACGCCGGCCTGTCGGTCGTCGTCGGTGGCCTCATGCACGCCCGCCCGAAGTTCTTCGCCAAGGTCATGGGCGAGCTGCTGTTCTGGGTCGGCGAGGACAAGATGCTCTTCGGCGGGGACTACAACATCTGGACCCCGAAGTGGCAGGTCGAGGGCCTGGTCGACTGGCAGATGCCCGACGAGGACCAGTTCTCCGACTACCCGCGCCTGACCACGGCGTCGAAGAAGAAGATCCTGGGCCTCAACGCCGCGCGCCTCTACGACATCCCGGTTCCGGCCGAGCTGCAGCTGGCCGACGAGGCGGTGGCGCAGGCATGACCGCCCGGCCTGTCGACCGGCAGGCCGTGTGGACCGCGCTGGGGACGGTGCTCGACCCGGAGTTGGACGAGCCCATCACGGACCTCGACTTCGTCGAGTCGTGCACCGTCTCGCCCGACGGGGTCGTCTCCGTCGGGCTGCGGTTGCCCACGTTCTTCTGCGCGCCGAACTTCTCGTTCCTGATGGTCGCCGACGCCTACGACGCGGTGGCGGCGATCCCGGGGGTGACCAGGGCGGAGGTCTCACTGGCCGACCACCACGCCTCCGCCGAGATCAACGGCGGGGTCGCGGCCCAGTCCGGTTTCGTGGGGTCCTTCGGCGGTGAGGCCTCGGCCGAGCTCGACGAACTGCGCCGCACGTTCCTGTCCAAGGCCGCGATGGCGGGCCAGGACCGGGTCGCCCGGCCCCTGGTCGACTCCGGGAGCGGCCCGGACGAGCTCGCCGTGATGACGCTGGGCGATCTCGTCGGCACCGTCGCCGACACTCCCGAGCTGACACGGCTCCGGGAACGCCGGGAGAAGATCGGCCTCCCGGCCGGCGACGACGCCCCGCTGCTCCTGCACCTCGACGGGAGCAGGGTCACGACCGAGCAGGTGCCGCTGCACCTGCGCCGGGCGCGGCTGCAACGGGTCGGGATCGAGACCAACGGCGAGTACTGCAAGTCCCTGCTGGCGTTGCGCTACGCGCCGGAGGCGGTGGCGCGCTAGACGCCGACCCCACACGTGGCCCCACGGCACGCCCCCCGACCCTGCGGGGGACGTGCTGTGGGGCCATGCTCGTGTCGTCGGCGAGGAGACGAGGCGAATCGATGACCCCCGGGATGCAGGTCCTGATGCGGCAGATGGAAGAGCTGCGGGACCGCTTCTGCACCGACCTGTTCGACCGCCGCGACGCCGACGCCGCGGCCGGCGCGGTCGCGCCCGGCGGGAGCGTCCACGAGCTCCCGAGCGGGGCGGGCGGAACCGGCGGCGACGACGTGCACCGCTACCTGTGCGAGGAGTTCCTGCCGCACCTGCCCGCCGACCTGACCCGCGAGCGCCTCTCCCGCACCCTCGACACCCGCAAGCTCGTCGACGAGGTCGAGTTCACCTTCACCCACGACCGGGAGCTGCCGTGGCTGCTGCCCGGTGTCGCACCGACCGGCCGGAGCGCGACCGTGCTCGCGGTGTCGGTGGTCCGGATCCGGCAGAACAGGATCGACTCCGTGCGCACGCTCTGGGACGAGGCCGGCCTGCGCCGCGCACTGGGCATCGAGGGCCTCGGCGCGACGGAGGACACCCGCGGACCCGGCGCCGGGCGCCCCTCCTCGGCCGCCTGAGGCCCCGGGCTCAGGCCGGGGCCGCGTCCAGGACCCGGAACGTGTTGCGCAGCCGGTAGCCGGTGCCCTCGCGGAAGGGCTCCATGCCGGCCAGCAGCGCACGCCGGACCGCCCGCGGACCGGACGAGCGCGCCACCGCGCCGCGGCCGAGCGCGGAGTCCAGGACCGGGCCGACGAGCTCGTCGGGACCGGCGTAGTCGAACGTGCAGACGACCTCGTGCAGCCCCCGCACCTGCAGCCCGGCGAGCCCGGCGATCCGGCGCAGCCGGTCCGGCTCGGTCAGCGGCGGTGGGCCGCCCGGGGGC